>NZ_JBVAPG010000120.1:0-25958 GCF_055413685.1 Bradyrhizobium sp. LeoA1Lang
GCAGAACCTTCCGCACACAACCCCCCCCGTGATTTTTTTTGAAGGGGGCCATGGGGTCCACCCGGCACCCGGATTACCCTGCGCCAAATAAAAACGAAGAGGGTGCAATGTGACGAAAAGCTGGGCCGCAAGGCGCCGCTATAATGCTACCGAACTTCCCCACCCGCTGTTTGACAATTGAATCATAAGTCGCGACGACGCCGTAGGGTGGGCAAAGCGAAGCGTGCCCACCACCATGAGCACGGCGTTGGATGGTGGGTACGCTTCGCTTTGCCCACCCTACAGCCTATCTCCTCACCTTGAGGAGACCGCGTAGCGGTCGTCTCGAAGGGCGAGGGTCTGACAGTCGTAGGATGGGTAGAGCGCATCATTCGCGCCGCTTGCTTCATCGCGATGGGTTTCGCTGCGCTCTACCCATCCTACACGCTCCCAATGCGAGCCTACGCTACGCCCGCGCGCAGGAAGTCGTGGAAATGCACGATGCCGACCGGCTTGCCGGCGTCGACGACGATCAGCGCGGTGACCTTCGAGGCGTTCAGCAATTCCAGCGCTTCGCCGGCCAGCGTGTCGCGGCCGATGGTCTTCGGATTTTTGGTCATGACGTCGTCGACGACGGCGGTCATCAGGTCGGAGCGCATGTGGCGGCGGAGGTCGCCGTCGGTGACGATGCCGACGAGATGGCTGCGGCGGTCGACGATGCCGACGCACCCGAAACCCTTCGAGGTCATCTCGACCAGCGCGTCCGACATCCTGGTGCCGAGCGGCTTCAGCGGCACGGCCTCGCCGGCGTGCATGAGATCGCGGGTATATTTCAGCATCGCCCCCAGCTTGCCGCCGGGATGCAGCACGCTGAAATCGGTCGAGGTGAAGCCACGGCCTTCCAGGAGCGCGATCGCCAGCGCATCGCCGAGCGCCAGCATCATCAGCGAGGAGGTGGTCGGCGCCAGATTGTGCGGACAGGCCTCGCGCGCCTTCGGCAGCGTCAGCGCGATATCGGCGGCCTTGCTCAGGCTCGAGCCCTTTTCCGCTGTCATCGCGATCACGGGAATGCCGAAGCGCGCGGCGTAAGAGATCAGGTTCTTCATCTCCGGCTGCTCGCCGGACCATGACAGCGCCAGGATGACGTCGTCGGCGGTGATCATGCCGAGGTCGCCATGGCTCGCTTCGGCGGCATGGACGAAGAACGCCGGCGTGCCGGTGGAGGCAAAGGTCGCCGCGACCTTGCGGCCGATATGGCCCGACTTGCCGAGCCCGGTGACGATCAGCCGTCCCTTTGCGTTGCGGATCATCTCCGCCGCCGCGGCAAAGGGCGCGCCGAGGTCGGACCGCAGCGCGGCGTCGATCGCGGCGACACCGCTTGCTTCCGCCTCCAGCGTCCGCAGCGCCGATTGCACGGCGGCGTCAGCGGGCTCGGTGTCCGACGATTTCGGCATCAGCGGTTTGGGCTTGGCCATGTCTCTTTCCAGAGAGTCTGTTTCCAGGGAGGACGGGCGGTGCGCCCAGAGCGCCTCCCTTAGCACGGCGGCGAGCGGGAGGCGACGCAGCCAGCCGCTCTCAACGAGCCATTAACCATAATTGTTTTAACTCCATTAAGGACGTTCTCGGCCCCGTTCCGCGTTTGCCGTGTAAGTCAAGGAATTTGTTGAGGTATTTCTATCGTGGGACGAGGGCGAGCATGGGGCCGGGCTGGGCGCGCGCGCTATTTGCGCACGCCTGTATGCCTTGCTGCGCTCGCGCTGAGCGGCTCCTTCGCGCAGGCCCAGACGGTCACGCCGGACCTGTTCAGCCCGTCGCGCACTACTCAGGTAGCGCCGCCTGATTCGCCCCTGCGCAGGACCGCGGCTGAGCTGGCCGATCCGCTCAACGATGCTCGATTGCGCGACCGGGATCGCGATGGCCGCGTGCCGTCGCGCATTGGCCAGGTGCCGTCTTACGGCCTGCCGGCTGCGAACGGCGCCTCGACCTCCGGCTATGACTCGCTCAACCGCAAGCGCCAGCAGCCGAAATACTATCCGGCGCAGGCGAGGCCGAAACCGCCGCCCGGCCCCGGGACGCCGCCACCCGCGCCACCGCCAAGGAATTTGGCCGGACAGTTGCGCCTGTCGATCCCGCCCTCGGACACCGCCAACAAGCCGCCGGTGCCGCCGGCGATGGCTGGCAATGTGGTGGGCCAGCCGCCGCGCAAGCGGCTCAGGATCGACGACGATCCGTTCGGCGCGGTCGGCGACTATGCCGGCAGCTTCCTGATCAAGTCCGCGGTCGAACTCAGCGCCGGCTATGAAACCAATCCCGGCCGGCTGTCGGTGCAGCGGGGCTCGCCGACGTATGTGATCGCCCCGGAATTCCTGGCGGTGTCCAACTGGGAGCGCCACGCGCTGGTCGCGGACCTGCGCGGCTCCTTCACCGGCTACACCCAAAACCTGACGCCGAATGCCGACGGCACAGCGCTCTCCGCGCCGCTCGATATCGATCGCCCCAACTTCATCGGCCATATCGATGGGCGGCTCGACGTCACCCGTGACACAAGGCTGCTGGGGCAGGCGCGGCTGCTCGTCTCCACCGACATCCCCGGCAGCCCGAACGTGCCGGCCGGCCTCGCCAGATATCCGATCTACACCACGCTCGGCGGCACCTTCGGCGTCGATCAGAATTTCAACCGTCTGCAGGTCTCCGCCGGCGCCACCGTCGACCGCACCGATTACCAATGGTCCAGGCTCACCGACGGCTCGTTCAGTTCGAACGACGACCGCAACTTCAGCCAGTATGGCGGCGTCGCGCGCGTCAGCTACGAAGTCAACCCCGCGGTGAAGCCGTTCGTGGAAATCCAGGGCGACAGCCGCGTCCATGATCTGCGGCTCGACCGCTCAGGCTTCGCGCGCGATTCCGCGGGCGGCTATGCAAAGGCCGGCTCGTCCTTCGAGTTCTCGCGGCTGTTGTTCGGCGAAGTCTCGATCGGCTACGCCGCACGCGACTATCAGGATCCGCGGCTGAACCGGCTGGACGGCCTGCTCACCACGGCATCGCTGACCTGGACCGCGACGCCGTTGACGACGGCGAAATTCTACTCCGACACCCAGCTCGCCGAGACCACGCTGCCGGGCACATCAGGCGTGCTGGCGCGCACCTACACTGTCGAGGTCGATCACGACTTCCGCCGCTGGCTGACCGCGATCGGCAGGTTCACCTACGGCACGCTCGACTATCAGGGCGACAACCGCCTGGACAAGATCTACTCGCTGTCAGGCGATCTCATCTACAAGATGACCCGCAGCCTCTGGATCAAGGGCACCGTCCGCCACGACATATTGGACTCGAGCTCGCCGGGATCGAGCTCGCAGTCGACGGTCATGCTGCTGGGGGTCAGGGTGCAGAACTAGGCGGCGCCCTTATCGCGGCAGATCCGTCTTGCCCATCAGGAACGTGTCGATCGCGCGGGCGCAGAGGCGGCCTTCGCGGATGGCCCAGACCACCAGCGACTGGCCGCGGCGCATGTCGCCGGCGGAGAAGACGTTGGGCAACGAGGTCTGGTAGTCGCTCGTATTGGCGCGGACGTTGCCGCGCTGGTCGAGCTCGACCGAGAGCTGCTTCAACAGGCCATCGTGTACGGGATGCACGAAGCCCATCGCCAGCAGCACCAGCTCGGCGTCGAGTTCGAACTCGGTGCCGGGCACCGGCTTGAACTTGTCGTCGACCTTGATGCAGTGCAGCTTCTTCACCTTGCCGCCAGTGCCCTCGAATTTCTGGGTTAGCACGGCGTATTCGCGGATCGCGCCTTCGGCCTGGCTCGACGATATCCGCATCTTCAACGGCCAGTTCGGCCAGGTCACGCCCTTGTTCTCGCGCTCGGGCGGCGCCGTCATGATCTCGAGCTGGGTCACGGACTTGGCGCCCTGGCGCAGCGAGGTGCCGATGCAGTCGGAGCCGGTGTCGCCGCCGCCGATCACCACCACATGCTTGTCCTTGGCGAGGATGTCGGTCACGCCGTTGAACGACTCGCCGGAGACGCGGCGGTTCTGCTGCGGCAGGAAGTCCATCGCATAATGGATGCCGTCGAGATCGCGGCCGGGGATGGGAAGGTCGCGCGGGGCTTCCGCGCCACCGGTCAGGGCGATCGCGTCATACTGGCTCTGCAGATCGCTCGGATCGATCGCGCCGGGGGCGTCGCCGCCGACCTGGGCACCGTAATGGAAGGTGACGCCCTCGGCCTCCATCTGCGTGACGCGGCGGTCGATGATGTCCTTCTCCATCTTGAAGTCGGGAATGCCGTAGCGAAGGAGGCCGCCGGCCTTGGCATACTTCTCATAGACATGCACGTCGTGCCCGGCGCGTGCGAGCTGCTGCGCGCAGGCCATGCCCGCCGGGCCGGCACCGATCACCGCGACCTTCTTGCCGGTCTTCTCGGCCGGGATCTCCGGCTTGAGCCAGCCATTGTCCCAGGCGCGATCGACGATCGCGCATTCGATGGTCTTGATGGTGACCGGGTTGTCGTCGATGTTGAGCGTGCAGGAAGCCTCGCACGGTGCCGGACAGATACGGCCGGTGAATTCAGGGAAGTTGTTGGTCGAATGCAGGTTGCGCGAGGCTTCTTCCCAGTTGCCCTGATAGACGAGATCGTTCCAGTCGGGGATCTGGTTGTTGACCGGGCAGCCGGGCGTGCCCGGCGCAACCGATCCGGTGCCGTGGCAATAGGGAATGCCGCAGTTCATGCAGCGCGCGGCCTGATCGCGGAGGTCCTTCTCGCTGAGCGGAATGACGAACTCGTGGAAATGCTTCAGCCGCTCGGTGACCGGCGTGTACTTGCGGTCGTGCCGCTCGATCTCGAGGAAACCTGTGATCTTTCCCATTAAGCCTGAGGCCCCTGCACCCTGGTTCGTCTTGTTTCGTTCGTCATTGCGAGGAGCGATAGCGACGACCCAATCCACCTGTCCGCGGACCGAGTTTATGGATTGCTTCGCCGCGCTCGCAATGGCGGTCTTATAACCTTCCGTGATTACGCTCCGATCGCGATTTTCGGCTCGGCGTCGGCGTTCGCCTTCATTTCCTTCAGTGCGCGACGGTACTCGACCGGCATCACCTTGCGGAACTTCGGCAGCCACGTCTTCCAGTCCGCCAGGATCTCGGCGGCTTTCCTCGAGCCGGTCAGCTTGGCGTGCCGCGTGATCAGCACATGGAGCCGTTCGACATCGGAATCAAGCAGGTTCTGGAACACGTCGACCTGCCCATGCGCCTCGAGATCGCCGGCATGGTGGTAGGTGGCAGCGTTGATCATCTCTTCCGACAGCACCGGTTCCAGCTCGACCATCGAGAGGTTGCACAGTTTCGGGAAGTCGCCGGCTTCGTCGAGGACATAGGCGATACCGCCTGACATGCCGGCCGCGAAGTTCCGGCCGGTCTTGCCGAGCACCACGACGATGCCGCCGGTCATGTATTCGCAGCAATGATCGCCGGCGCCCTCGACGACAGCGACCGCGCCCGAGTTGCGCACAGCGAAGCGCTCGCCGGCGATGCCGTGGAAGTAGCATTCGCCCGCGATCGCGCCGTACATCACGGTGTTGCCGACGATGATCGACTCCTCCGGTACGATGCCGGAGATCTTCGGCGGCTTGACGATGAGGCGTCCGCCGGAAAGGCCCTTGCCGACATAGTCGTTGCCTTCACCTTCGAGCTCGAAGGTGACGCCCCTGGCAAGCCACGCGCCGAACGCCTGGCCCGCGGTGCCCTTGAGGCTGACATGGATGGTGTCGAGCGGCAGTCCTTCGTGGCCGTAGATCTTCGCCACCTGGCCCGACAGCATCGCGCCGGCGGAACGGTCGGTGTTGTTGATCTCCTCCTCGATCCTGACAGGCGCGCCACGGTCGAGCGCGGCACGGGCCTTCTCGATCAGGCGACGGTCGAGCACGGCTTCCAGATGATGGTTCTGGGCTTCCGAGCGGTAGATCTTCTGGCCCTTCTCTTCCTTCTGCCGCACGAACAGCCGCGAGAAATCGAGCCCCTTGGCCTTCCAATGCGCGACCAGCGAGGTCTGGTCGAGCATCTGGGTCTGGCCGACCATCTCGTCGAACTTCCTGTAGCCGAGCAAAGCCATGATCTCGCGCACTTCCTCGGCAACGAAGAAGAAGTAGTTGATCACGTGCTCGGGCTGGCCGGTGAAGCGCTTGCGCAGGACCGGGTCCTGGGTCGCGACGCCGACCGGGCAGGTGTTGAGATGGCACTTGCGCATCATGATGCAGCCGGCCGCGATCAAGGGTGCCGTGGCGAAGCCGAACTCGTCGGCCCCGAGCAGCGCGCCGATCACGACGTCGCGCCCGGTGCGGAAGCCGCCGTCGACCTGCACCGAGATGCGGCTGCGCAGCCGCTCGCGCACCAGCGTCTGGTGGGTTTCGGCGAGCCCGATCTCCCACGGGCTGCCGGCATGCTTGATCGAGGTCAGCGGCGAGGCGCCGGTGCCACCTTCGAAGCCTGCGATCGTCACGTGGTCGGCGCGCGCCTTCGCGACACCGGCGGCAACCGTGCCGACGCCGATCTCGGAGACGAGCTTGACCGACACGTCACCGTCCGGATTGACGTTCTTCAGGTCATAGATGAGCTGCGCCAGATCCTCGATCGAATAGATGTCGTGATGCGGCGGCGGCGAGATCAGGCCGACGCCGGGCGTCGAATGGCGGACGCGGGCGATCGTCGCGTCGACCTTGTGGCCGGGCAACTGACCGCCTTCGCCGGGCTTGGCGCCCTGCGCCATCTTGATCTGCATCATGTCGGAGTTGACGAGATATTCCGTCGTCACGCCGAAGCGGCCCGAGGCGACCTGCTTGATCGCCGAGCGCATGGAATCGCCATTCGGCAGCGGCTTGAAGCGATCGGATTCCTCGCCGCCTTCGCCGGTGTTGGACTTGCCGCCGATCCGGTTCATCGCGATCGCGAGCGTGGTGTGCGCCTCGCGTGAGATCGAGCCGAACGACATTGCGCCCGTGGAGAAGCGCTTAACGATCTCCTTGGCCGGCTCGACCTCTTCGAGCTTCACCGGCTTGCGCTTTTCTTCCGCCGCGGTCTTGATCCGGAACAGGCCGCGCAGCGTCAAGAGCCGCTCCTGCTGCTCGTTCAGGATCTTGGCGAAGGCGCGATAGCGCTCGAGCGAGTTGCCACGCACGGCGTGCTGCAGCGCCGAGACCGACTCGGCGGTCCAGGCGTGATCCTCGCCGCGGGTGCGGTAGGCGTACTCGCCGCCGACATCGAGCGCGGTCTTGTAGACCTGCGCATCGCCAAACGCATCGCCATGCCGCCGCGCGGTTTCCTCGGCGATCTCACCCAGCCCCACGCCCTCGATGCGGGTGTGCGTGCCGGCAAAATACTTACCGACGAAATCGGCCTTCAGCCCGACGGCGTCGAAGATCTGCGCGCCGCAATAGGACTGGTAGGTCGAGATGCCCATCTTGGACATCACCTTGAGGAGACCCTTGCCGATCGATTTGATGTAGCGCTTGACGATCTCCTTGTCGTCGAGCCCGCCCGGCAGGCGGCCCTTCATCGCGATGATGGTCTCGAACGCGAGATAGGGGTTGATCGCCTCTGCGCCGTAACCGGCGAGGCAGGCGAAATGGTGCACTTCGCGCGGCTCGCCGGATTCGACCACGAGGCCGACCGAGGTGCGCAAGCCGGTGCGGATCAAATGATGATGCACGGCGGCGCAGGCGAGCAGCGCGGGGATCGGGATCCGGTCGGTGCCGGTCATGCGGTCGGACAGGATGATGATGTTGATGCCTTCACGCACCGCGCCTTCGGCACGCGCGCAGAGCTCATCCAGCACCTGCTCCATGCCGGCCGCGCCGAAGCCGGCGTGGAAGGTGGTGTCCAGCGTGCGCGACTTGAAATGCGTCTCGGCGACGTCGGAGATCGAGCGGATCTTCTCCAGATCCGCATCGGTCAGGATCGGCTGGCGCACTTCGAGGCGCTTGGTGGAGGCGAGCCCCTGCAGGTCGAACAGGTTCGGCCGCGGCCCGATGATCGAGACGAGGCTCATCACGAGCTCCTCGCGGATCGGGTCGATCGGCGGGTTCGTCACCTGCGCGAAGTTCTGCTTGAAGTAGGTGAACAGCGGCTTCGGCTTGTCCGACAGCGCCGAGATCGGCGTGTCATTGCCCATCGAGCCCGCGGCTTCCTCGCCGGTCGCCGCCATCGGCGTCATCAGGATGTTGATGTCTTCCTGCGAGTAGCCGAATGCCTGCTGGCGGTCGAGCAGCGGCAGGTTCGAACGCACGCTCTTGGTCGGCGCATCCGGCAACTCTTCGAGCTGCATCTGGGTGCGGGCCAGCCAGTCGCGATAGGGATGGCTCTTGGCCAGATCGGCCTTGATCTCGTCGTCGGGAATAAGCCGGCCCTGCTCGAGATCGACGAGCAGCATCTTGCCCGGCTGCAGCCGCCACTTGGTGACGATCTGATCCTCCGGGATCTTCAGCACGCCCATTTCGGACGCCATCACGATGCGGTCGTCTTTTGTCACCAGATAGCGCGCCGGGCGGAGCCCGTTACGATCCAAGGTCGCGCCGATCTTGCGGCCGTCGGTGAACGCGATCGCGGCCGGGCCGTCCCACGGCTCCATCATCGCGGCATGATATTCGTAGAAGGCGCGGCGCTCTTCATCCATCAAGGGATTCCCGGCCCACGCTTCCGGAATCATCATCATCACCGCGTGCGGCAGCGAGTAGCCGCCCTGCACCAGGAATTCGAGCGCGTTGTCGAAGCAGGCGGTGTCGCTCTGGCCTTCGTAGGAAATCGGCCACAGACGGCTGATGTCCTTGCCGTAGAGCTCCGAATGCACGGAAGCCTGCCGCGCCGCCATCCAGTTGACGTTGCCGCGCAGCGTGTTGATCTCGCCGTTATGCGCGATCATGCGATAGGGATGCGCCAGCGACCAGGCCGGGAAGGTGTTGGTCGAGAAGCGCTGGTGCACCAGCGCCAGCGCGCTCGCGAAGTCGTCCTCGTGCAGGTCGGGATAATACTTGCCGAGCTGATCGGCCAGGAACATGCCCTTATAGATCACCGTGCGGCACGAGAATGAGACCGGGTAGTAGCCGGCCATGCCGCGATCGCGGCGCTGATAGATCGCCTGCGAGATCGACTTGCGCAGGATGTAGAGCCGGCGCTCGAACTCGTCCTCGGTCTTGCCGACGCCATTGCGGCCGATGAACACCTGCAGGTGATAGGGTTCGGTCGGCCTCACGGTGACGCCGAGGGAGGAGTTGTCGGTCGGCACGTCGCGCCAGCCGAGCAGCTTGAAGCCCTCGTTCTTGATCTCGTCGGCGATGATGCTCTTGATGACGTTGCGCCAGGCGGCGTCGCGCGGCAGGAACAGCGCGCCGATTGCATAGTCGCCCGGCTGCGGCAGCTTGAAGCCAAGCTCGGCCGCCTTGCGCGCGAAGAAAGCGTGCGGGATCTGCACCAGGATGCCGGCGCCGTCGCCGGCGCGCGGATCGGCGCCGACGGCGCCGCGGTGCTCGAGGTTGCAAAGGATGTTCAGCGCGTCGGAGACGATCTGGTGCGAGGGCTTGCCCTTGATGTTGGCGATGAAGCCGACGCCGCAGGCATCCTTCTCCAGGCTCGGGTCGTACATGCCTTCGGCTTTGGGACGCCAATCGTGTTCGCGCGCCGGTTCGTCCGCTTTCGAGGCTGCGGTCGCCGACAGCGTTTCTGTCACGATGGTTTCGCGCTCGAATTCCGACCCGCTCATGTTTCCTCTCAAATTAAGGCTAAAGGGCCTCATGGTCGTTGGCGCACCTTGGGCGTTGCGGCACCCATCGGGCCACCGCTCGTCCTCCGCGAGCCGCAATGTCCTAAATCAGGCGAGGAGCGTTCAACGTCCCTGAGGAACGGCCTTGCCCGCAGCATTCTCGGAGCCCGAAGGGCCGAGTTTCCGTTGCAATCCCTATGCCGGGACTGCCCCGCGATTAAGACAGCTATACTGTCCTAACTCCGACCTTGCCAAATTTTTTTCTATCACACAAGCGCATGAGAGTCCTCGTCCGCATGTAGTTTTGCGTGGAGCGCGGCGGGAGGGCCGCCCCCGATTTGAAGCAAACGCGCCGTGATCCGGCCCAAGGACCGCCGGAATTGCCGATGAAGTTTCCTGCGGGCACCAGAGAGCAAAAATGCTCCACGCCCAGCGTCTTACAGGAGCTACCGGTGATGAAGCTGTTTACGGGATGGGTGTTGTCTGCGGGGCTCGTTCTCTCGGCCCCGACCGCCAATGCGCAGTTGCTGGCGCCCAATCACGTCGGAAATCCGTCGATCGTGACCGTGTCCGATTTCGACGGCCCGTATGCGGCGATGCCGCCGGAAGTGCCGGCGCCGCGTTATGGGCCGGCCTACGGACCGGGACCGGGGCTGCTGCCGCCGATCGAAGTCTACGCAGTGCTGCGCGAAAACGGGTTCCTGCCGCTCGGCATCCCGCGGCAACGCGGGCTGGTCTACACGATCGCGGTGATCGAGCCTGGCGGGAGCGACGGCAGGCTGGTGATCGACGCGCGCAGCGGACGCATCATCCGCTTCATTCCGGCCGACGGGATGGATGACGATTACCGAGGCGATCTGAGCGGCGCCTATGGCCCCGCCGGACCGTTGCCGCCGGCAACCCCTGTTCGCAGCAGCGTGCCACGGCCGCCGGCACCCATTCCGCATGTGGCGAGCCGGACCGTGCCGAAGCCAAGGCCAAATCCGCTGGCAGCAAAGCGCGCGCCGGAACCGGCCCAGCAATCGGCCGCGGTGCAGCAGAAGCCCGCGGAGACGCAGCGGGCCATTCCGCCAGCCGCCGCCCCGACCGTTGGCGAGGTGAAGCCGGCTCCTCCCGCCGCGCCGACCATTCTGCCGACCCAGGAAATGCCGCAGGTGCAGGGATTGGAGTAGCAGACTTCCCTGTCATTCCGGGGCGATGCGTGAGCATCGAACCCGGAATCCATTTCGCCGCTTGCCCTGTGGCTGAATGGATTCCGGGCCTGCGCCTTGCGGCGCATCCCGGAATGACCGAGGGGAGACAAAAACGCCCCGGTTTCCCGGGGCGTTTTGCGCTCGGCCAATATCTGCCGAAACTGCTGCCGCGATTAGGCGGCGGCCTTGGAGCCGTCGGCGACCTGCGGCGCGGCGGAGCCGGTCGTGATCGGAATGCTGCGCGGCTTCTTGGCCTCGGGGATCTCGCGCACGAGGTCGACGTGGAGCAGGCCGTTCTCAAGCGAAGCGCTCTTCACCTGTACGAAGTCGGCAAGCTGGAACACACGCTCGAAGGCCCGAGAGGCGATGCCGCGATAGAGAACGTTGGAATTGTCCTTGCCGTTCTCGTTGGCGGTTTTCTCGCCCTTGATCGTCAGCGTGTTTTCCTTCGCGACGATCGAAAGCTCACCCTCGGAGAAGCCGGAAACCGCAACGCTGATGCGGTAGGCGTTCTCGCCGGTGCGCTCGATGTTGTAGGGGGGATAGCCGGGGCTGCCGTCCGAAGTTGCCTGGTCGAGCAGGTTGAAAAAACGGTCGAAGCCAACAGTGGAACGATAGAACGGGGTCAGATCGTAGGTACGCATGATAGTCCTCCAATGAGCGACTGATTTGGTTACCCGCCCGCCATCGGGCCGGGCTTTAGTCTGTGTGCAGCCTGATGTTCCGGTTCCGAAACACTGGTAGCGGCCTGCACGAAGATGATATGGGTGGGGCTATCAGGCGTTCAAGAGGCGGAAATATCGTCGCTTTTTGGCGCTCACGCCTTGATTCCCGCCGTCCCTTACCTAGCGGTTCCCCTTCATGACGCTCGTCTCCATTCCAGCCAATCCGGTTCCGGAGGACGTCGTCAGCGGCACCATCAAGACGCCTGATGGCGCCGAATTGCGTTTTGCGCGCTGGGCGCCGCCGCCGGGCCGCAAGGGAACCGTCTGCGTGTTCACCGGCCGCAGCGAGATGATCGAGAAATATTTCGAGACCGTGCGCGATCTGCGCGACCGCGGCTTTGCGGTGGCGATGATCGATTGGCGCGGGCAGGGCCATTCCTCGCGGCGATTGCGCGATCCACGCAAAGGCTATGTGCGCAACTTTGCCGATTACGAGATCGACGTCGAAACCTTCGTGCAGCAGGTGGTGCTGCCGGATTGTCCGCCGCCCTATTTCGCGCTGGCGCATTCGATGGGCGGAGCCGTGATGCTGCGCATCGCGCATGCCGGAAAGCGCTGGTTCGATCGGATGGTGCTGTCGGCGCCGATGATCGACCTGCCGGGACGCCGCACTTCATTCATCCCGACCGCGCTGCTGCGGATCATGCGGTTCGCCGGCCAGGGCGGACGCTACGTTCCGGGCGGCAGCGACGAACTGGTCGGGCTTTCGCCTTTCATCAACAATCCCCTCACCAGCGATCCCGTCCGCTTTGCGCGCAATGCTGCGGTCCTGGAAGAAGACCCCACGCTCGGCCTCGGTGCGCCAACGATTGCCTGGGCCGACACCGCCTTCAAGGCGATGCGTACGTTCCGCGAATATTACTATCCGTCGCAGATCCGCCAGCCGATCCTGATGCTGGCGGCGAGCAACGACACCGTGGTGTCGACTTCAGCGATCGAGGAGTTCGCCTATCACTTGCGCGCCGGCTCGCACCTCGTGATCGCCGGCTCCAAGCACGAGATCCTGCAGGAGCAGGACCGCTACCGCGCGCAGTTCTGGGCGGCGTTCGACGCCTTCGTGCCGGGCACGCCGCTGTTCGGCTGACGCGCGCATTTCCTCGATCGGCTACAAGGTCTTCAGATATTCGATCAGGGCTTCGCGTTCGTTCTTGTCGAGCGCGCGGCCGATGATGCCCTTCGGATACGGCGCGGCTCCCTCGAGCGAGTGGCCGCCCACGCTGTTGCCGTGGATGTTGTTTCCGTCGCGATCGGTCGCCGAGAACAGCGCCTGGCCATTCTTGCACGACGTCTCGTCGCCCTTCACGTCGAAGCCGACATGCTCCGGATCGAAATCACGTGCGCCCATGCAGAACTTCCTCGGGCGCTCGGCGGCGGGCCGGAGCAGCCAGTCGAGCGAGGGGACGGAGCCGTTATGCAGGTAGGGCGCCGTGGCCCAGGCGCCGTTGAGCGGGCGCGCGCGATAGCGCGGCGCCGGCGAAGGGTTGGGGCAGTTCTTTCGGTCGCCCCAGAGCTTCTTCTGCTCCGCCGGCGGGATATGCCGCTCGTCCATCCATTTCCGGCTGACCAGGTCCACCGTCACCATCAAGGCGAGGGCGTAGGACATCTCGGTGGTAGAGGTCGGCTGAAGGTCAGGACATTCCCACCACTTCGTGAGGTCGCGCGTCGGGTCGATGCCGAGGAAGCCGGGGACCTGAACGGTTCGCGTGGTCAGGACCTTGGCCTGCGCCGGGTCCGTTCCCATGTCATCCGCCTTTTTCTGGACGGGATCGAGCACCGGGCTCTCGCCGGTACGGTCCCAGCGCGGCGACGACCAGAAGCTCTTGTCCGGAAATTGAGCGTCGAACACGGGATCATTGACCGGACCGAGATGGCATTCGACGCAGATCTCGGCGTACAGCTCGCGGCCCTTGGCGACGCGGTCGGGCTTGAGCTTCCAGGCCTGATCGTCGAAGAGCTGCGACGGCCATTTGGGCGCGGCCAAACCGCCAAAGCGCTGTGGCGTCTGGCTGAAGGGATCGGGACCGCGCAGCATCGATTCGATCCACAGCAGATTCCGCACCTCCACTGACGAGCGGAACAGCGTGTCTGCCGGATACTCCGGCGACATGTTGATCAGCGCGGTCACGCCTAACGCCTCGCCGGCATTGCGGATCAGCGGCTGCTCGATCGAGGCGTCATATTGGGCGTATTTGAGCCACGGCACGGTCCAGATCGGCGGATAGCTGACCGGCGCGTCCTGGGCGTGCAGATTCTTTTCGAAGCCGCTGAGGCCGTTGATGGCCAGGTTCTGCGAGAAGACCTGGTTGCCGATGCGGTTGAGCGCGTCGAGGCGGCCGAACCCTTCCTCGGTGTCCTTCTGCTGCTTGCCGTCCTCGGTCGTCTTGCCGGCGATGGTCTTGTCATAGGTGTTCTGCCAGTCGATCAGGAATTTGCCGATCGCTGCCAGCTTTTGCTTGAGCGCGCTGCGGTCTGCATCGCTTGCGTCGGGCCCGAGCACGCGATCGGCGAAGCGCTTGAAACGGAACGGCACATACAAGGTATAGGCAATGGACAGGCCGGTCGCGAGTTCGAGCTTCTTCAGATCGGTCATGGCCGGGCCGCCGTCGAAGCGCACGGCCACGCCCTTGTAGTGAAGCTGTCCGGTGTGACAGGCCGCGCAGGTCAGCCCGATCTTGTCGTCCTCGCGACGGCCCGTCGCCGGATCGACAACGCCGGTCATCCGCGCGAAGCCGACCGGCAAGCCGTCGACATTCTCGACCGCTGTCTTCCACAACCCTGAAGATGCCGGCGCAGGTGTCGTCTCGAAGATGCTTGCATAACCGAAGCGGCGCAGCGTGGTGTCGTCGGTATGGATGGTCTGGGGGCTCGGAATAAAGCCGAAGCGCTCGAGATAGGCGCTCTCCTTCATCAGTCCGGGCGCGCTGAACAGACGCAGGTACGGCTGCTCCAGCGCGGCGAACCAGGCGTAGGGCACCGGGAATGTCGCGGTGCCCTGGCTGACGTGGTGGAACCAGTATCGGTCCTCAAGCGACCAATTCTGGTCGAGCCAGTAGGCGGCTTTGGTCGCTGGCGCGTCCGGCAGCGGAGGCGGCAGCAATTGCGCGAGCTTGTCGGGCAGGACGGCCCTGACGCGATCCGGGAATTGCGTAACCGCAACCAGTAGCGCGATCAGCAAGGCCGCTGCGCTGCCGAGAACGCGAAGCGCACGCCTGCCGGGGGCGACTTGCCGCGGGGACTCGATGCGCTCGACGATCCGCTCGGGCATCCGGCGATCGACGAACAATGTCCTCACCTCCGCAACGCTGAGGTAGCGGTCCTTGCCTTCGCCCTTGCCCAGGATGCGAAGCAGGACGGGCCATTCGCCCTTCATCAACAGCGGGTCGTACCAGCGCCGGTTGGCTTTCGCCCGTTCGAAATTGGCGTGCATGAAGGTCGTGATTTCGGACGCCGTCAGGCCGTGCTCGACGCCGCCAGCGGGATCTCTGCACTCCTGGCCGAACCCGGCAAGGCGCGCGATCTGGTCCTCGTGGACATGGGCGTGGGCGTCAAGGATGCGCGAGCCGACGCCGTGCTTGTCGAGCGGGCCGTCGCGCAGTGCATCCAGCTCGGCACCGGACCACCAGCTCTTGAGCAGGCGCCAGGGACTGAGGCCATTCGCCACGAGCGCGACGAGACTAGTCTCGATGCGCACCCGGATATTGCTCAACCCCTTCTTCCCGCTCGCCGCTCCGATCGTCCTTGATAGCGTCGAGAGGGGGGCGATATGGCCGTCGACAAATCCTTCCGCGACCAGCGCACGCAGGAACGGGCAGGGATTGTTCGGAGAAACGTCGATCAGCGGCGCGACCGGCTTCTTGGTGCGGAGGTCGTGCATGGCGCAAAATCCTGGACGCAACGAATCATGAAAAGCTATCGCCCGATAGAAGCGGACGAAGTCTTAACATCCGGAATACGCGCGAATGTTACACGACTACAGCGTGTGGCGAGGTTTGGCTGAATCCCTCAAGTCGGTGAACGATCGGAGGGCGCTGCGCTTGGCTGCGCGCTCGTTCACGACTCGGCGGCGAGCTTCCGGGTTTCGACAAGGGTCAGCCGGGCGAGCGGTACGCCGGCTTTCAAAAGTCCCTCACGATAGTGTTCGATATCGGCCGGCTGCTTCCAATGGAAGTTCTTCAAATGCCGATCGACGGTGAAAATCGGATAGTTGGACATCAAAACGCCGGTCGCGTCCGCCGCCTCCTCGGTCCGTCCCAATTGGGCCAGCGCGGCGGCGCGGATCGCCAGTGCCGGCATATGGTTCGGATTGATGTAGAGCTGCTCGCGCGCCCAGGACAGGGTCGCGTCGTATTGTCCCAGGAGGTAGTGGCTGAACGCGTTCAAGGCCGCCCATTGATAGCGCGGGTCGCTGTTGCCGCGCTGCGCCCCCATCGAAAACAGCTCGATCGCCTGGCGATGCTCACCGCTCACGAGGTGAACATATCCAAGCACGCCGCGCGCGCCCATGTCGTATGGGTTGAGCGCCACGGCACGGTTCGCGGCATCCAGGGCAGCCTCGTAGTGCCCCTCGACCGAACGCACATAGGACAGGATCTGAAAGGCGAAGGACGAGCGCGGGTCGAGCCGAACGCTGGCCTCCGCAAGACTCACGATCGACGTCCATAATTCGCGCGTGCGCTTGAGCCAGCCAAACTGGATGCTCTGCACCTGGATCGTGGCGAGATAGGCGTGCGCGATCGAAAGCGCGGGATCGAGCGCGATCGCTTCCTTGAACAGCGCAATGGACGCCTCGTAATCTTCCCTGGTGTGCCGGTAATAGTAGGAAAGGCCCTTCAGGAATCGATCCCACGCGGTGACATCGTTGGAAAGGCGGGCCGGCGCGGAAGCTTCCGCGCGGAATATCTCGGTGGCGATCGCTGCAGAGAGACTGGTCGTGATCTCGTCCTGCATCGCGAACAGATCGCCCATGTCGCGGTCATAGCGGCCGGTCCACAGTTGCTCGCCGTTCTCAGGCGCGATCAGCTCGGCGGTCACCCGGATCTTGCTGCCGGCACGCCGCACAGAGCCCTGGATCAGGTAGGTCGCGTCGATCTCGCGGGCGATCAGGCGGGTGCTCACATTCTTGCCCTTGAAGGAGAATGTCGAGTTGCGGCTCAGCACCCGATAGAAGGATTGCAGCGAGAGCGCGTGGATCAGGTCTTCGGTCAATCCGTCGGAAAAATACTCGTCGCTGGAGTCGCTCAAATTGGCGAAGGGAAGCACGCCGACGATCGCTGTCCGCGACTGCCCTGGCAGGCCCGACGAATCCCGCACCTGACGCCCACGCGCCTCCGAGCCGCCCGGCTCCCAGGTCAAGACCTCGACAGGGTCCGCGATGTTCTTGAAACGATGGCTGCCGGTGTTGATCAGGGTGGCTTTGAGGTGCCTGCCGGCCTCCTGATAGGCCTTGGCCGAAGCGGCCAGTCCGCCCGGTGGGGAAACCGTCTCGAGCCGGACGGCGATGTTGACGTCATCGCCGAACAATTCGTCCTCGTCGGCCATCACATCGCCCATGTGAATGCCCATCCGGAACTGCATGACGCGGTCGGCCGGAAGCTGGTTGTTGCGTTCCGCCATCAGCATCTGCATCTCGATGGCGGCCTCCAGCGCTCCGACGATGCTGGGAAACTCCAGCAGGAAGCCGTCGCCGGTGTTCTTCAGGATACGGCCGCCATGATTGAGGATGATCGGATGGATCGCGGTACGATGGGCTTTGAAGGCGGCATGCGTGCCCGCCTCGTCGGCCCCCATCATCCGCGAGTAGCCGGCGACATCGGCGCAGACTATGGCAGCTAGCCGTCTCTCCATAACCGTATCTATGCTCCGGAATCGGCCGATGATCGCCGCGTGCGCGGCCGACCGTTCCAATTCTTATAAAACAAGATGTACCTGGCGGAAGCCCGAACCGGAGATCATAGTAATGCAAACGTTCCGGAATTGGCAGCGGATGGCCCCTGAAATGTTAGCTGCACAATTTTTATGTCGTGGAAATAATGTGGGGCGGCTGTTCTTGTCGGTTGGCCAACGCCCGCGTGAGAGATGATGACGATGCTCGGAATTCACGAACTATGGCTTTTCATCCTGTCGGGGCTGCTGCTTAACGTCACGCCGGGGCCGGACACCGCCTATATCATCGGCAGGGGCCTGCAACTTGGATGGCGTGGCGGAGCGGCGGCTGCGTTCGGAATCAGTTGTGGCTGCCTTTTTCATGTCTTCGGCGCGGCGATCGGGCTTTCGGCGGTGCTGATGACCTCCTCAGTGGCCTTTACGGCCCTCAAATGGGTCGGCGCAGCCTATCTCCTGTTCACGGGCGTCCAGATGCTGCTGTCACGCCAGCGCCCGATCGCGGATGTCACCCTTCAGGGTGAGGCGCCGACGCTGCGCCGGGTGTTCTGGCAGGGCGCGCTGACCAATGCGCTCAATCCAAAGGTGGCGCTGTTCTTCCTCGCCTTCCTGCCGCAGTTCGTGGCCGCTGATTCGCCGCACAAGGCCGCCGCCTTCCTGCTGCTCGGCGCGATCTTCGTCCTCAACGGCACGCTGTGGTGTCTCGGCGTGGCGGCCTTTGCGGCGCGGGCGGCGAGGCGGATCCGCCGCTCCAGCGGTGTGATCACCTGGATCAACCGCACGCTCGGCGGGCTGTTCGTCTATCTCGGCTTTCGCGTCGCGATGCTGGAAGCGCGCTAGCCGTGAATCTTCACCAGCGCGCTGCCGGCGAGGTAGAACCCGAGCAGGATCATCGCGATCAGGAACCAGCGGCGGAACGCCTCCGGCTGCAGCCGTGACCGCACCGCCTGCCCAACGAACATGCCAACGAAGGACGCCACCATCGCCACCGCGCCGGGCAGCGCGGTCGCGGCAGTCAACACGCCGGCGGCAGTGAGATTGAAGGCGAGGGCGACGGTTGCGGTGGTGAAGAACAGGCCGAGCGCCTGCACCAGCTCGTCCTTCTCCATGCCGATCGCCTGCATGAATGGCATCGACGGGATCACCTGCACGCCGGTCGCCGCCGAGATCACCCCGGTCACGACGCCGACGATGCCGCCGATCCATTTCTCGTCGCGGCGGGCGACCTTGAAGCTGAAGCGGCTGAGGCCCACGACCGCATAGATGATGAGCAGGAGACCGAGGACGACGGTGCCGTAGGGCGCATAAGGCCCGGTCAACAGCCCGCGGTTCAGCCAGATGCCGACCACGGTGCCGAGCATCAGCGGCCATAGCCGCTTGAGGATGTCGCGCAGATAAGGGCCGACGAAGGTCTGCCAGATGTTGGTGACGATCGCCGGCACGATGACGATCGAGATCGCCTGCGCAGGCGGCATCGTCACGGCCAGCAGTCCCATAGAAACCGTCGGCAGGCCAAGCCCCAGCGTTCCCTTGACGAAACCGGCAAGCAGGAAGGCGAAGGCGATCAGGATAAGCATCGAGTCGAACATGTCTGCACATTGACCGATCGCCGCGAGCGGCACAATCTGGAGATTACGGAGAATGCCTTCGGCTTTGCCGAAGCTGAACGGAGCCTGACATGCGCTTCGACCTGGTCGATCTGCAGCTCTTCATTGCGGTGGCGGAGACACGCAGCATCACCAATGGCGCCTCCCGCGTGCATCTGGCGCTGGCGTCCGCGAGCGAACGGATCAAGGGGCTCGAGGCTGCGCTTGGCGTGTCGCTGCTCAAGCGCGGCCGCCGTGGAGTCGAACTCACCGTCGCCGGCGAAAGCCTGCTCGATCATGCGCGGATCGTGATCCACAATGTCGAAGCGCTGCGCGGCGACCTCGCCGCCTATGCCAGCGGCGTCAGGGCAAGCGTGCTGCTGCTCGCCAACACCTCGGGCCTGTCGGAGCATCTGCCGCGGGCGCTCGCCGCCTTCCTGCGCGCGCATCCCGACATCAATGTCGACGTCGAGGAGCGCGAGAGCGCCGACATTGCGGCTGCGATCGCGACCGGTGCTGCGGATCTCGGCTTCGCCGCCGAGCATGCGCTGCCCGAAAGCGTCGAGCGCTTCCTGTTCAGCGAGGATCGCCTGACGCTGGTGGCCTCGCGCCGCAGCGATCTCGCAGGGCGCCGCCAGATCGATTTCCAGGACGTGACCGACTATGACTTCGTCGGGCTGACCGCCTCGACCGCGCTGCAGGCCCACATCGCCAAGCATGCGGCCCGGCTCGGCGCCCGTCTGCGGTTCCGGGCGCGCCTGCGCGATTTCGACGCGATCTGCCAGATGGTCGCGGCCGACGTCGGCATCGCCGTGATCCCGGAGACGGCCGCCCGGCGCTGCGCCCGATCGATGCCGATTGCGTCGATCCGGCTGCGCGACTCCTGGGCCGACCGCAAACTCACGATCTGCGCCCGCAGCTTCAAGGCATTGCCGCGCCCGGCGAAGCTGCTCGTCGACTACCTGCGCAAGGCCGCGCCGTGACGGGCCGCTCGCTCAACCATTGAGCAGCTTCATCGCCGCTTCGTGCACCCGCGGGTCGCCCGCGGCGATGATGCGGCCGCCGCTCTGCGCCGGCTTGCCTTCCCAGGTGGTGACGATGCCGCCGGCGCCGGTGACGATCGGGATCAGGCCTGCGATGTCATACGGCTTGAGCTCGGTCTCGACCACGAGATCGAGATGGCCAGCGGCCAGCATGCAGTAGGAGTAGCAGTCGCCGCCATAGCGCGTGAGCTTGGCGGCGCTCTCGATCCGTCCAAAGCATGCCCGGTCGGTGGCGTTCATCAACAGCGGGCTCGTGGTGTAAGCCGTCGCCTCCTTGAGCGACGCGCAGCGCCTGACGGAAAGCCGCCGCTCGCCAGACGGGCCAGAGTAATGGGCCGAACCATTGTCGCCGGAAAACCGCTCGCCGATATAGGGTTGATGCATCATCCCGAACACCGGCGTGCCCTTGTGCAGCAGTGCGATCAGCGTGCCCCAGATAGGAAAGCCGCCGATGAACGACTTGGTGCCGTCGATCGGATCGAGCACCCAGACATATTCGGCGTCCTCGCGCTCATTGCCGAATTCCTCGCCGACGATGCCGTGCTGGGGGAAGTTGCCCTTGATCAACCGCCGCATCACCGCTTCCGCTGCGCGGTCGGCTTCGGTGACGGGATCGAAATCGTTGACGCTCTTGTTGTCGACCGAGAGCGAGGTGCGGAAGAACGGCAGGATGGTTTCGCCGGCGGCGGTCGCGAGGCGACCGATGAAGGCAGTGAAATCAATGACCGGCACGGCTGTTCCCTAAAGCGCGATGCGAACTGGCAACTTAACGCTACTGCCTAGCTCAATCCGGCGGAATCCGCACCGACATTGAGGAATTTTGTCGCTGGCATTTTTGAGTGCGCGAGGGATGCCATGCACCGCTATGAGTTTTGGGACTAGGTGCAATCACGAAATGGGGGGCCATGGTCGAAACTCGGTATTAATCATTCATTTCTTCACGAAGATATTGAAAGAAAACGACAAAGTTCGACTCTAGCCCTGTGTTGCAGGTCTGCAAGCCCTGCGGATAATGCATGGGAAATGAATCTAAAACCGCTTGCGTTTTGTGCGGCGCGGCGGCATATTGTTGCGGTGCGGTAGCGCCTCGCGCTATCGCTGCCCTCCTTGGGCGTTTCCTCCCTAGACTTGGGCCGCTTGTTCATTCAAGCGGCCCTTTTTTCTTTTGGGGTTCTTGCTGTCATTCCGGGGCGTCCGAAGGACGAACCCGGCATGACGAGGAAGCCTATTCCGCTGCTGCCTGGAACGGACCGAGGTCGCCGAGCGGGACTTCCGCCAGCGCCTCCGCCAAGGTCGCGAAATCGGCGGCCAACTGCGCAAAGCGCGGGCCGCGCTCGCGCCGGCGCTCATCCATGTAGACCGCGCGGTTGAGCTCGAGCTGAACGGTATGCAGGCCGCTCGCCGGGTTGCCGTAGTGCTCGGTGATGAAGCCGCCGGCATAGGGCTTGTTGCGGCCGATCGAATAGCCGAGCCCGCTCATGACGTCTTCGACCACGTCGGGGAGCAGCGGCGCGCAGCTTGTGCCGTAGCGGTCGCCGATGACGATGTCGGGCCGTCGCGGCTCGTCCCGCGACACCCCGATCGACGGCATCGAGTGGCAGTCGACCACGACAACGGTTCCGAACGCCTGGTGCGCCTTGTTGATCAGTCGCCGCAGCGCCCGGTGATAGGGCTTGTAGAGCGCCTCGATCCGCGACAGCGCCTCGTCGACATTGAGCCGCTCGCGATAAATCTCCTGGCCGTCGCCGACCACGCGCGGGATCGTGCCAAGCCCGCCGGCGACCCGCATCGAGCGCGTATTGGCAAAGCTCGGAAGCCGGCCCGTGAACATGCGCGGATCGAGCTCATAGGGCTCGCGGTTCACGTCGACATAGGAGCGCGGAAAATGCACCCGCACGACCGGAAAGCCGCGCTCGCTCAAGCCTTCGATCAACTCGTCCATGAAGGAGTCTTCCGAGCGCCTGAGCGACGTCAGATCGATCCTGGAGGCGTTGAGGAATTCGGCCGGATAGACCGAGCCCGAATGCGGCGAGTTGAAGATGATCGGCGCCCGCCAATTGACGGGTTCGACGATCTCGAACGGAGGCGGCAATTCACCGTCAGGCCTGCTCATCGTCCGGCGCCGTCCCTTCAATTCCGCTGGGCCTTCCAGCACGATTCTGCCGGAAAAACGGAGGATTTATGTGCGGGCATTGTCGGTAATCACAACCCTTCTGCCAAGCGAAAAAAATCGTGAGCCGGGCTGGAATGTCTCTTAAGAGCGGGTAGCGCCTGACGTGATTGATTCGCGCGGCGTTCCGGTCCACAACTAAGTTAAGCATCCGGTCGGCCGCGACGGCTCATCTTTCACTCGAAATTTACTGCCTATCGGGCTTAGTGTGCGGACCGATCCTCCCAAGCCGGGATTCGACGAAATCAACGCCATGCCCAAAATCCTCCTCGCCGAAGACGACAACGATATGCGCCGCTTCCTGGTCAAGGCGCTCGAAAACGCCGGATTCCAGGTTTCCCCACACGATAACGGTATGTCGGCCTATCAGAGGCTGCGCGAGGAGCCGTTCGAGATGCTGCTCACCGACATCGTGATGCCGGAGATGGACGGCATCGAGCTCGCCCGCCGCGCCTCGGAACTCGATCCCGACATCAAGATCATGTTCATCACCGGATTTGCCGCCGTCGCCCTGAACTCCGATTCGGAGGCGCCCAAGAACGCCAAGGTGCTGGCAAAGCCTGTCCACCTGCGCGAATTGGTCAGCGAAGTGAACAAGATGCTGGCGGCCTGACCCGCGGCCAAGATTTCGCCTTCAAGCGTCCTTGCCTGCCCGCCTGGGGTCCGTTATAGGGACCCGACCCAGCCGATTTTTCGGGCGCGTAGCTCAGCGGGAGAGCACTACCTTGACATGGTAGGGGTCACAGGTTCGATCCCTGTCGCGCCCACCACGCTTCGCCCTGGCGGGCTACGCGTGGCGCAGCCGTGCGGAGCAGGCCAGGGCGAAGCGTGTCCAGCCTAGCTTGAACGAAGTGAAAGCGAAGACGGACTGCCGCGCCGACGGCCTGGGTCCCTGATCCGAGAGTCAAATGACGTTCCGCCGTCATCGTCCGCGCGATGCAGTAGGATGGGTAGAGCGGAGCGAAACCCATCATCGCGCGGCTTGCTCCCATCGCGATGGGTTTCGCTCCGCTCTACCCATCCTACGATTCCGTTGTGCCTGCGAAAGCAACCACAGGAGCGCGGAAGCGCGTCTTCCCGGGATGCGCGGTCGGTTACATCTGCGCTGACAAGATCTCGAGCTCGCTGTGGAGATATCCTGAAGGGAACACGACGCCGCATTCGTCGCCCCGCCTCCAGACGACGTGGCAGTGCGTGCTCGACTTGAAGCCGTCGAACGACATGAGGAAGTCGTTGGCGAAGAAGTGAAATGAATTCGAGTACAAACCAGCACCGCGCATATGGAGATTTCTTACCAGGCAGGGATGAACTCCCGAAATCCCGCTAAACGAAAGCAATGCGAGCTGGTTCAACTGAACACGTTCTAGGGCACGACGCTCAATCATGACCGGACGCTCCAATTGATAAAATATTGGCAATTGAAATCCGGGAGCGCTGCAACTTTCCATCAGTGCGGCTGTCCTAATGCCTGCGCGCGTGTCCCTATGGTTAACGGTCGACGCGAGGAAAGCGCGAGCGAGATGGCACAAACCGCGCATCCGCGCGACACCTCACACTTTCTGGCGTCGCTCTGGCACAAAGTGCACTGACGAACGCGCAATGGTTGTGCTTATTTGCGACGCTACTTCTCGCCGATCACACCCCGAGCGCCAAAGCCCCCGTGGTCGGCCGGGAGAGCCAAGGCGGCCCCGGCGTGATCCCGACGGCTTGCGCCGGGGCAGTCCGGCCGATGTCGCGTGGTTCAAATGGCGACGCTTCATGTCGGCCTCAGTAATGTCCGCCAAATTTTTCCGACGGTCAGGATGCGGAACCGTGCGCAAGCGATGAGCTGACGCCTGTTGGCAGTTCCATTTCATATGACGGCCCGTCTCGGCCTCCGGCGCCAGTCCGGTTTTAGAGACATGTCACAAATCCTATATAGAGATAGCCATCATGCCTTCGCCGAGGGGCTCGGCGCGCCCCAAATGATCTGAGTGGCCTTCTCCAGAGATGTGCGTACCGACCAGAATTGTTATCCCGGCGAAAGCGCCCGCCATATGAAGATGGACGGTTCAGATGATCCGTTGCCCCCAAGGGAGACGGACCGGATAAAGGCCGCGCTCACTGCAGGAGATCCGACGGCCTGGTCCAACGCAGAAGTGGCGCGTCTCGTCATCATCCCGGCTCTGGCGGTGCTGTTGTTTGCCGGTGGGGTCTATTGGATCAAGGTACAGCACCCGACCGCATCATCCGTCGACCAGGGACCGACATCTACAATACAGGTGCGCCTGGTTCCTCTACGCGAGCAGACACCGATCCCAATCGATGCAACTTCGCAGGCGACGACGGCGAATGTCGCCCATTCGAATCCTGAAGCCGAACAGCCGGATGATCAGGCGAAGGATGAGGTTGTGAGCAAATCGCCTGACCAGGCGTCCCTGCCTGTTGAAGCGAGTCCCAGCATCCCCAGCATCTCACGTCGTTCGACCGTGACCAATGTGGTGCCGAACAATGCCCTGGTGAAGTTTCAACAAAGCCTGCTCAAGCACATCGCAAGATTTCAGCGGTATCCCGCGGCGGCCCACAATAGGCTTCAAGGCACGGTCGAAACGTTCTTCTCGATCGACCGGAGAGGGCGCCTCCTGGGTGTTTGGGTGAAAACAAGCTCCGGCCAGACACTGCTCGATACCGAGGCGATCGAGACCATCAAGAGGGCGCAACCTCTTCCATCCATCCCAGCCGAACTTCCGGATCGCCTCAACGTCCAGATTCAACTGGCCTTCGATCCATCCTAAGGCCTCCCCCTAACCACTGCACGGTCTACGGCTGATTGCCCGGCTCGAAAGTGCAGTCGGCGCCGCCGCCGGCCTTTTGCTTGATCACCTTGGGTTCGATCGTGCAGTTCAGCTTCGACAGGCCCGCGATGTTCGATCCGGCGGCGCCCTCGGCGGAGATGCCTGCCATCAGCATGGTTGCAAACAATTCGTTGGCGTCGCGGCCCTTCAGCGCGCGCTTGCCGATCTTGAAGGCGATGTCGCAGGAGCGCGAGGTGATGTCGACATTGCTGGTGCGGCAGACGATGTCGTCTGCGGTGACGGAGATCTTTCCGCCATAGGGAAAATTGGTATCGCCCTTGAAGAAGGAAGCGACGGTACGCTTGGGCGCGGCGGCGATCGGCGAGTATTGCGCGACCACGGCGGCGAGCGCCAGTGCCGCCGAACCTGACGCGGAGGTAGCTGGAGCCGCGCTCGCGCCGGCAGGCGCAGACAAGAAAATCAGGGCTGCCAAACATCCAACGCGCGTCATTCCTGCCTCCTCCGCGTGTCGTCCCCGCGAAGGCGGGGACCCATACCGCGTGATGTCTCGATAGGATTCGGTCATAGTCAGCTTCGCAAAACTACTTCCTGTGGTTATCGTCCCGGGTCAAGCCCGGGACGACGCGGAGAGAGTTGTAGAGTTGTAGGGTGGGCAAAGCGCAGCGTGCCCACCATCGCGAGCGGAGTCTTTGATGGTGGGCACGTCGCTGCGCTCCTTTGCCCACCCTCATATGGGGCTTTGTGAGTCAAGGCTCTCAACGAACAGGGTTGGGTTGGGTTTTTGCGGTGAGAGGGCGGCGCGCGGAGCCATGCGTAGCGCAGCGCGACGACCGGGCCCCGGG
>NZ_JBVAPG010000121.1:0-25906 GCF_055413685.1 Bradyrhizobium sp. LeoA1Lang
TACCAGGTTGCGGGGCTGCTGCGCAGCAGCCCCGCAACCTGGCCCTAACCCATCAACCCGCCCTGCCGCCTCAAGCGCCGGGCTCCTGTCCCTGATTATCCTGTCTCACTACAGGGGTGCAGTTCACGATCCGCGGCGGAAACTGTCCCGGGTTGCGCTTCGCTTCACCCGGGCTACGGATTGTAGCACTAAAGCGCGATGAGATGAGGATGAGATGAGGATGAATCATCATCGCGCTTTAGGTTATTGTTTGAGCATGATCTTTTCGGAAAACCGCTTCACACTTTTCCGGATCATGCTCTAAATCCTCGCGCGCCGCACCCGCACATAAAGCGCGCCCTCGCCGCCGTGGCCGATATGGGCTTCCTCGAAGCCGACGACGAGCGCGCGGAATTCGGGCAGGCTCAGCCATTGCGGCACCTGGCGGCGCAAGACGCCGCGCTCGGCATCAGCGCCCCCGGCTTTACCCTTGCCGGTGATGACGAGCACGAAAGTCAGCCCGTTACTATGCGCACGCTGCAGGAACGTAAGCAGCACGCGGTGCGCGCGTGTCTGCGTCATGCCATGAAGATCGAGCCGGGCGTCGATCTCCTTCTTCCCGCGCGACAGTTGCGCGCGCTCGCGGCGGCCGAGCGGCGCCAGCGGTGGCGGCGTCTGCGGACGCGGTGCGGGCGCTGACTTCGCCGGGATCGGCTTTGCCGGGGCAACCGGCTTCACGATGGCCTTCATCTCCGCTTCAAGCACGGCGTGCGCCTTCGCAACGGGATGGCGTTTGCGCAGTGGCTTGACCTGCTTTGCGACGCTTTCCCACAGCGCACGCTCTTCTTCGCTGAGCGCGCGCCTTCGCCGCGGCGGCGCGGGATCTGCAATCGGAACCGGACGCTTCATCTGTAGTAGCGGTAATGGCGGAAATGCCGATGGCGCCGCGGCTCATTCTCCGCCTTGATACCGGGCCGCGGCTCCGGCATCGGGACCGGCTTTGCGACGCCTGCGGCTTGCGCGCCCGATGCAGCGGACGCATCCACGGGCTTCGCCGCGCTCTTTTCCTTCGAATCGGTTTGCGGAAACAGCTTTGCGATCTTTTCCGACGGCCGCTCATCCGGTACCGGCATCTTGCGTCCGCGCGCGACGGGATCGAGGCTGCTCGGCACCAGCATCACGAAGCGCATACTGTGCCTTAGCCGGCCCGAAACTTTTCCGGCATCGGCTCCGGCGCCGAAATAAAGGTCTGCGCGGGCTGGGCCAACGATCGCCGAGCCGGTATCCTGCGCGATCATCAGACGGCGAAACGGCGTCTTCGATTGCTCTGACTCGATCGGCAATTCGCCCTCGATGAAGAACGGCGTGCCATAGACGTGTAGCGCCTTATCGACCGCGATCGAACGGCCCGGCGTCAACGGCACACCCTGCGCGCCGACCGCCTCGTCCTTGTCGGAGAGCTGCACCTCGCGGAAGAATACATAGGAGCGGTTCTGCCGGCGCAATTCCTTGGCGCCATCCGGGTTCTGCGCCATCCAGTCCCTGATCTTCTGCATCGACATCTGTTCTTTCGGGACGATGCCGCGGTCGATCAGGATGCGGCCGACCGGCGTGTAGGGATAGCCGTTGTGGGCATCATAATTGATGCGCAATGTCGAGCCGTCCTCGAAGCGCACCCGCGCGGAGCCCTGGATCTGGGCGAACAACAGATCGGTCTGCTCCTTGAGCCAGCAGATCTCGAGGCCGCGGCCGGCAATCGCGCCGTCTTCGATCTCGGCGCGATCATAATACGGCACGAGCTTGCGGCGGCCGATCTTGCGGAACACTTGGCCCTTGTTCGGCAGGCCGCTCGAGCTCTGCTTGGCGCCGCGGACGAACAGGTTCGACGGCCGGCGGTAGACCGGCACGTTGTAGACATCAGTCTGCGTCCGCGACCCATCCAGCACGGGCTCGTAATAGCCGGTGACAAAACCCTCGCCCTCGCCGAGCCGCGAGATGCGCAAGGGAAGGAAATGCTCCTCGAAGAAGGCTTTCGCCTTGGCCTCGTCGGTGAGCTCCAGCCCCTTGGCGATGCGGCAGGGATCGCGCAACGAGGTGCCGAGCGCCTTCGATTCCGAAGGCAGGCCGTGCTCGGCGGCGATCGGCCGGCAGCTCGCGCGAAACGCCTTGTAGGCCGCAAGGTGATCGTCATCGCTCCAGCCCGGCATGTCGATCCAGGCCAGCGGTTCATACTGGCTGCCGCTGATCTGCAGCGGCAACTCCAGGTGCGGATAGGGGAGGTGACGACTATGCTGGACGGCCGAGTGTCTGGTCGCCTTCGCTGGCGACTTGGGGCGCGCCTCTAGCGCAGCCGTCGAGCATAGAACAGCGATTGCGCAGCACGCGGCCGTGAGACGCGCAAGGCGAAGCCGATCAGTGGGCGCTTCCAGTGCCAACCAGTTTCCAGTTCGGATCGCGCGACGCCGTATCGCGGGCGAAAGTCCAGACATCGGTGATATCGGCGACCTTTTCCGGGTTGCCGTCGACGATGGTACCGGCCTTGTCGCGGGTGACGGAAATCATCTGCGACACGAACCGAACCGTGACCTGCGCCGAACGATCGCGTGCTTCCGCGCCGACGAGCTCGGCCTTGTCGATCGAGACGAAGCGGGTTTCGGTCTTCTGCTCATGCTTTTCGCGATCCTTGATCGCGGCATCGAAGCTGTCATAGACCTCGCTCGACAACAGGTCGCGCAACGCGCGGCGGTCGCCATTGGCAAAGGCCAGCACGATCATCTCGTAGGCGCTCCGCGCACCCGAGATGAAATGGCGCGGATCGAAAGAGGAGTCCTGGGCGACAATGGCGTCCAGCCCCTGCGCCAGCGCCGTGCCGGGTTCCGCAATTCCCTTCCAGCGATCGGAAGGCGGCGTCACTTCCTTGCTCGGCAGCGGGGGCGGCTGGTCGATCACCGAGCCCGGCATCGGGACGACATTATTCTCCCGCTGCAGAACATTCGGGGCCGCACGGTCATAGGGGGGCCGCTCGCTGCCGGTGCGCTGTCCGAGGACACTGCGCAGGCGCAGGAAAATGAAGACGGCCAGCGCCAGGAAAATGATGGTGTAGATATCCACGTCGTGTTCGCTTTCTGATCTGCACCGGCAACGGTCCGCCCCCAGCGGGCGTTCCGTTCAGGGAACGGCGGAGATTACCTCGCCAATTGAGTCCGCAGCATGTAGGCACGAAACTCCGATCGGCCAATGGCGCGTTTTGGCGCGGCCATTGTAGCGCGTTTTGACGGCGAGGGGAAATCCGATGATGCCTGGAAATCACGCATCTTCAAATGTTTAGGGAGCAAATGGTGCCGCCTTACAGCCGCGATTGACGATCCCGGCGGTAAATCGGCGAAGGTTTGGCCATCAAGGACTGTCGCCTTGTGGAGCAGTGTGGGGCTATGATAGCCACTCGCCCGGCACCAGCATTTCCAAAATCTTAACTGCGGCTTCGGACGTCAGACCGTCTCCGATCGCCAGTGCTCAGGAGAGCTTCCCATGACCAACGGCAACGGCGCACCCCCCGAGCAGGCCCCGCCTCAGCTCAACGTGCTGGCGCAGTACACCAAGGACCTGTCGTTCGAGAACCCGAACGCGCCGGCCTCGCTCGGGCCGCAGCAGCAGCAACCGGCGATCAACATCCAGATCAATGTTTCGGCCCAGAACCTCGCCGAGAGCGAATATGAGGTGACGCTTTCGGTCGAAGGCAAGGCCGAAAGTGCCGGCAAGGTGATGTTCAGCTTCGACCTGCAGTATGCCGGCGTATTCCGGATCGTGAACGTGCCGCAGGAGAATCTGCACCCGCTGGTGATGATCGAGTGCCCGCGGCTGTTGTTCCCGTTCGCGCGCGAGATCATCGCCACCGCCGTACGCGATGGCGGCTTCCCGCCCTTGATGCTGGATCCCGTCGATTTCGTCGGCCTGTACCGCCAGAACATGGAGCGGCAGGCAGCGACACAAGCCGCCCCGGCGGCCGGCGTGAAACCGAGCTGATCTTAAGGAATTTACGCGGCGGCTTCGGCCGCCGCCGGCAGGTAATCGTTCCAGATCGGCTTGTCGCCGAGGGTCGCGATGAAGGCGCGGTGTGCCTCGCGCTCCGCCTCCGTCACCCGCGGCGCCAGCGGAATCTCGCGCTGCCGCCGCGGCATATCGCCATGGCCGATCTGGGTGATCGCGGCTTCCGAGGCCAGGATCAGCTGCGACTGCCGCGCCCCGATCAGGTCGACATAAACCTCCGCCAAGAGCTCGGCATCGAGCAGCGCGCCGTGCTTGGTGCGGCGGGAATTATCGATCGAATAGCGCGAGCAGAGATCGTCGAGCCGGTTCGACACGCCCGGATGTTTCCGGCGCGCCAGGAGCAGGGTGTCGACCAGCCGGTCCTTGGCGATCACCGGCCGCTTGATTCGATCGAGTTCGGCATTGATGAAGCTGATATCGAACGAGGCGTTGTGGATCACCAGCGGGGTGTCAGCGATGAACGCCAGGAATTCGTCGACCACTTCGGTGAACACCGGCTTGCTGGCCAAGAATTCGGTCGAGAGGCCGTGAACGGCAAAGGCCTCCGCCGGCATGTCCCGCTCGGGATTGATGTAGACGTGGTAGACTTGGCCGGTCGGCATGCGGTTGAAGATCTCGATGCAACCGATCTCGACCAGCCGATCGCCGCGCAAGGGATCAAGGCCGGTGGTTTCGGTATCGAGAACGATTTCGCGCATGGACTTCCAGGACTGAAGAATACTGGGCGAATCAGATTCGCCGCTTCGGCATCTTAACGACCTCAGCCAGAATGTCCTTGATTTGCGCGCGCACGGGTTCAAGGCCGTGTGAGGTATCCACCACGAAATCCGCCCGCTTGCGTTTCTCGGCATCGGGCAGTTGTCGCGCCAGGATCGCATCGAGTTTTTCGTCGTCCATCGTGCCCCGCGCCAGCACGCGCTCGCGCTGTATTTCCGGCGAGGTCGTCACGACGACCACCGCATCGACCCGTTTCTCGCCGCCGGTCTCGAACAGCAACGGCACGTCGACAACGACCACAGGAGAGCCGGAGGCTTCCGCATCCGCAAAGAATCTTTGCCGGGAGGCGCCGAGCATCGGGTGGACGATCTGCTCCAACTGCTTCATCGCCGCGGGATCATGGACCACGCGCGCGGAAAGCTTTGCGCGATCCACCTTGCCATCAGCGGTGGTGCCCGGAAAGGCGGCTTCGATCGCCGGCGCCGCTTCGCCTTCGTAGAGTTTGTGCACGGTCGCGTCGGCGTCATAGACAGGGACGCCCGCTTCCGCGAACAGTTTCCCGGTGGTGGATTTCCCCATCCCGATCGAGCCGGTCAGTCCCAGGATCAGCATTTTTCAGTCATCACTCGGAAACATGTCAGATTGCCAGCAAATTCTCGCTGCGCAGGAAGGCCAGCAACGACAATAGCGGCAGGCCGAGGATGGTGAAATGGTCGCCGTCGATGCGCTCGAACAGGTGGACCCCGAGGCCTTCGAGCTGATAGGCGCCAACGCTGGTGGTCACGGCCTCGCCGGCCTGGCCCAGATAGGCGTTGATCCCGTCCTCGCGAAGCGGGCGCATCGACATGCGCGCCACGCTGGTGTCGGCAAACAGTATTTTACCGTCTTGGGCGACGGCAACGGCGGAATGCAATTCGTGAACCCGACCCGCGAGCGCACGCAATTGTTCGGCCGCCTGATCGCGGCCGGCAGGTTTACTGAACAATCGATCGCCGAGCGCCAGCGTCTGGTCGGCGCCGACGACGAATCGTCCCGGCCGCTGCAAGGAAACAAACAAGGCCTTTTCGCGCGCCAGCAGCGACGCAATTTCCGCCGGCGCCGAAAGGCCTGAATTTTCCTGGATCGCCCGTTCGTCGATATCCGCCGGCAGCGCCTCGAACGCGATTCCCGCATTGGCCAGCAGCATTTTTCGCGCACGGCTCTGGGAGGCAAGAATCAGCGGATATTTTCCGCGCCAGATCGTCATGGTCGCCGAATCACTCCGGCGGCCACGGCCGCTGCCGCTGGCGGTCGTTATAGAGCTTCATCACCGCTGCGGCGGTCTCCTCAATCGAGCGTCGCGTGACGTCCAGCAGCGCCCAGTTGAATTTTGCGCTCAGACGGCGCGCGAACGCGACTTCATCGGCGACCGCCTGCCTGTCGATATATTCGTCGTTGCCGGAAGCAGCGCCCATGCTCAAGAGCCGGTTTTGCCGGACCTGGATCAGGCGCTCCGGCGTCGCATGGAGGCTGACCACCAGCGGTTTCTTGAGGTGCTCCAGTTGATGCGGCAGCGGAATGCCGGGCACGAGTGGGACATTCGCGGTGCGGATGCCGCGGTTGGCGAGATAGATTGACGTCGGCGTTTTCGAGGTGCGGGATACCCCGACCAGGACGACATCCGCCTCCTCCAGACCTTCGACGTGCTGGCCGTCGTCATGCATCATCGTGTAGTTCAGCGCATCGATGCGCTTGAAATATTCCGCGTTCAGCACGTGCTGCGCGCCGACACGACCTGAGGTCGCCGCACCCAGATACGCCTCGAACAACTGCATCACCGGGCCAATGATCGACAGGCTCGGAACATTGATCTCCCTGCATTTGGCTTCCAGCCGGCTGACGAGATCTTTCTCGAGCAGCGTGAACAACACGATCCCGGGCGATTCCTCGATTTCATCGAGCACGCGGTCGAGCTGCTTCTGGCTGCGCACCAGGGGATAGACGTGTTCGACCGGCGAGACATTGGCGTATTGCGCGGCCACCGCGCGCGCCACTGTGATCAGCGTCTCGCCGGTTGAGTCCGACACCAGATGCAGGTGAAAGTAATTGCCTGATGTGGGCACCAAAACCTCTGTCTATCCTGTGAATCCCTGTGGAGGTTGCCTACAACTATTCAGCCGAGAGCGCCGCCTTAGGGATATCTAAACCTTTTCTTCACAGCGCCTCCTGCGAGGACAAGTCCGCCGTGCCGGTGGGATGATAGTGAGAATATGTGAATTTGTCTCTTGATAAGCTGGCCAAGGAACACTGCAAGCGCTTGAGGCACCGGACGATATTTCGCTGCGCGACGATAGGGGCGGAATTGTTGAGCGGTGTGAACAAGCGCTCGAGAACGGCGGGATCGCGTTGCGTGAGTCAAATCCACGGCCACTTAGACTCAAACCTAAGATTCTAAAATTTATTAGTTTTAAGAGAGCGGTGCTTGCGGATATGTATCGGTAACCTCGCTGGCAGGCCTTCTCAGAGAACGATGAGACTGTCCGAGATGTTCCAGGAGCACAGCGATCACGATGCAAGGGTGGATCTACGAGTGGATCAAGGCGCTGCACATCATTGCGGTCATCTCCTGGATGGCCGGCATGCTCTATCTGCCACGGCTGTTCGTCTATCATTGCGAGGCGGAGAAAGGCTCGAAGCAGTCCGAGACCTTCAAGGTGATGGAACGCCGCCTTCTGAGGGCGATCATCAATCCGGCGATGATCATCACCTGGCTCACGGGCCTCTATCTGGCCTGGGCTGGTCACTGGTTCAGCTCCGGCTGGCTCCACGGCAAGCTTCTGCTGGTGCTCGTGCTTTCTGGTGTCCACGGATTTTTTGCCCGCTGGATGAAGGATTTTGCTGCCGACCGGAATACCCGAAGCCAGAAATTCTATCGGATTATCAATGAGGTGCCGACGGTCCTGATGATCGGCATCGTGATCCTGGTGGTGGTCAAGCCGTTCTAGGCAGGCTCATTGCCCACGAATCAGGCTTCAGTCCTTCTTGCGGAGCGCAAACCGATTTTCTATATTTGTCTCAATCCCACCCCACGCAGGCGGATGTGATCGCGTTCCGGTTCCATCAACGGGCCGGCCGCCACATCAGGTTTGAAGCCCCACCGGCGCTTTCCTTGCTTAGACCTGCGGACCTTCATTTTTGCGTCCGCTTTTTCTCAAAGCCACCTCGCAAGACTCTTCTCAAAAAATGCTCCACAGGACCACCCCCATGCGGGAAATCAAACTTCAAGACCTCAAGTCCAAGACGCCGGCCGAGCTTGTCTCGTTTGCCGAGGAAAATGGGGTCGAAAACGCCAGCACCATGCGCAAGCAGGAGCTGATGTTCGCCATCCTCAAACAACTCGCGATTCAGGAAACCGACATTATCGGTGAAGGCGTCGTCGAGGTCTTGTCCGATGGCTTCGGCTTCCTTCGTTCGCCCGATGCCAATTATCTGCCGGGCCCTGACGACATCTACGTTTCGCCCTCACAGATCCGCCGGTTCGGCCTGCGCACGGGCGATACGATCGAAGGCCACATCCGCAGCCCGAAAGAGGGTGAGCGCTATTTTGCACTGCTGAAGGTCAATTCGCTCAATTTCGAGGACCCTGAGAAGTCCAGGCACAAGGTCAATTTCGACAACCTGACGCCGCTGTTTCCCAATCAGCGGTTTCGGATGGAAATCGATGACCCGACGCGAAAAGACCTTTCTGCAAGGGTGATCGACATCGTTGCGCCGATCGGCAAGGGCCAGCGCGCCTTGATCGTGGCGCCGCCGCGCACGGGTAAGACCGTGCTGATGCAGAACATCGCGCATTCGATCACGCACAATCATCCCGAATGCTATCTGATCGTGCTTCTGATCGACGAGCGTCCGGAAGAAGTCACCGACATGCAGCGCTCGGTGAAGGGTGAGGTGGTGTCCTCGACTTTCGACGAGCCAGCCGTGCGTCACGTCCAGGTGGCCGAAATGGTGATCGAGAAGGCCAAGCGCCTGGTCGAACATGGCCGCGACGTGGTCATCCTGCTCGACTCGATTACGCGCCTGGGTCGTGCCTACAACACGGTGGTGCCGTCATCCGGCAAGGTGCTGACCGGCGGTGTCGACGCCAACGCCCTGCAGCGGCCGAAGCGCTTCTTCGGTGCCGCCCGCAATATCGAGGAGGGCGGCTCGCTCACCATCATCGCCACCGCGCTGGTTGATACCGGAAGCCGCATGGACGAAGTGATCTTCGAAGAGTTCAAGGGCACCGGTAACTCCGAATTGATCCTCGACCGCAAGGTCTCGGACAAGCGGACCTTCCCGGCGATCGACATCTCGCGCTCCGGTACGCGCAAGGAAGAGCTGATCACCGATCCGCAGCTCCTGAAGAAGATGTACGTGCTGCGCCGGATCCTCAATCCGATGGGCACGATGGACGCCATCGACTTCCTGCTCGACAAGCTCCGGAACACCAAGAGCAACTCCGAGTTCTTCGATTCGATGAACACGTAAGCGGCGGCCAGCGGGCCGGGCTTATGTTGCGACGCAATAAACGCGCTTATGCTGTGTTACGGCTGCAGCATAAGCGCGTGTTTGTTTGCCCAAAATGCTGTCATCTAAGTACCTGACGAATCTTATATTTCTTCGACGCGCGGATCTGCTGATAGGTTCGCGGCGCGGATTTCGCAGCAGATTGCTGCACAATTGCTGCAGCAAGAAGCCCTTTTTGTTGCAATGCAGCAAAGGCGTGAACGATCAGGCACGCGAATTGTGCGTTGCTTTCCCGGCCTTTCGCTAACAAATACGCGATGCATCCGCGGGACCAGACCATCTTTGCGCTTTCCTCGGGGCAACCGCCAAGTGCGATCGCCATCGTCAGGGTGTCGGGGCCGCAAGCCGGTCCGGCATTGGTGAAATTGGCCGGCAAGATTCCATCGGCGCGGATGGCGACCAGAGCGCTGCTGCAGGATGCGGCTGGCCAACCGATCGACGATGCGGTGGTTCTCTGGTTTCCCACGCCCGCCAGCGCCACGGGCGAGGACGTCGCCGAATTTCATGTCCATGGTGGGCGGGCCGTGCTCGGCGCGCTGTTCAATGCGCTCGCTGGCGTTGATGGCGTTCGGCCCGCCGAGGCCGGCGAATTCACCCGCCGCGCATTCGAGAACGGCAAGCTCGATCTGACCGAGGCCGAGGGCCTCGACGACCTTATTCATGCCGACACCGACCGGCAGCGCCGCCAGGCGCTGCGCCAGTTGAAGGGCCTGCTCGGCGATCGTGCACGTGACTGGCGCGCTGAGATCATCGAGGCGTCGGCGCTGATCGAGGCCGGTATCGATTTCTCCGACGAGGGCGATGTCCCGGCGGAATTGATCGCGCCGGCGCTTAAGAAGGTCAAAGGGCTGCTGAGCGAAATTCAGCAGGTGTTGGCGCCCCAGGCGCAGAGCGAACGACTCCGCGATGGCCTGGTGGTCGCAATCGCGGGCCTCCCGAATGTCGGCAAGTCGACCCTGATCAACCAGCTTGCGCGGCGCGACGTCGCGATTGTCTCGCCGCACGCCGGCACCACCCGCGACGTCATTGAAGTGCAACTCGATCTCGACGGCTATCCGGTGACGGTGATCGACACAGCCGGGATCCGCGAGACTGACGATCCGGTCGAGCAGGAAGGGGTGCGCCGCGCCCGTGCCCGCGCCGAGGAGGCCGACCTGGTATTGTGGCTCACCGACCGGATGAGCGCGGCGATTTCACATGAAGGATCGGTGCCGGTCTGGCTGGTGCGTAACAAGATCGATCTGGATGCTTCGACCTCCGGACTGTCGGGATCTGGATCTGCGTCCGCCTCCTTCAGGATCTCGGCTCGGAATGGGGACGGCATTCCGGAACTGATCACAGCCCTCGTTGGCTTTGCGCACGACTATTTCGGATCGGGTGAAGGCGGTCTGATTACCCGGACGCGTCAGCGCAAGCTCTTGCAGGAGACGGCCGACTCGTTGCGTCGGGCGATCGACGTGGTCGGGGCGGGCGAAGAACTGGCCGCGGAGGAGCTGCGGGCGGCCGCCTATAGCCTTGGACGGCTTCTCGGCCGTGTGGACGTTGAGGATATCCTCGACGTGATCTTTCGAGAGTTCTGCGTCGGGAAGTAGGCCGCTGGATCAGTAGGCCCCTGAGTCAGTGAAAAGGGCGGGTCGCTGTTTCACGTGAAACAGCCGGCGGGGCTCACATGGGACCGTGAGCCAAGACTCGCACCTTGTTTCACGTGAAACAGCGCCAGATCAGATCGTTGAAACTTGTCTTTCGACTTTCACCGCTCCGCGCTAGAAGTTCGCGCATGTCTACCCAATCGCTTTCATTCGACGTCATCGTCATCGGTGGCGGCCATACCGGCTGCGAGGCCGCCAGCGCGGCCGCCCGGATGGGCGCGAAGACGGCTCTGGTGACGCACCGTTTTTCGACCATTGGCGCGATGTCCTGCAATCCCGCGATTGGGGGCCTCGGCAAGGGCCATCTGGTCCGCGAAGTTGACGCGTTGGACGGTCTGATGGGTCGGGTCGCTGATGCCGGCGGCATTCAGTTTCGGATGCTGAACCGTCGCAAGGGCCCTGCCGTCCGCGGGCCTCGTGCTCAGGCAGACCGGAAGCTCTATGCCGCTGCCATGCAGGCCGCGATCCTCGAAACCGCCAACCTGAGCGTGGTGGAGGGTGAGGCGGATGATCTTCTGACCTCCAACGGGCGCATCAGCGGAGTCATTCTGGGAGATGGACGGGTCCTGTCTGCCGCCGCCGTCGTGATCACGACCGGCACCTTCCTGCGCGGGCTGATCCATCTCGGCGAGAAGAATTGGCCGGCTGGCCGCGTCGGCGAGGCACCGGCCATGGGGCTTTCGGCCTCGTTCGAGCGCCTGGGCTTTACGCTTGGCCGTTTGAAGACGGGGACGCCACCGCGCCTGGATGGCACCACGATCGACTGGTCTGCGGTCGAGATGCAGCCCGGCGATGATCCGCCTGAGCCGTTCTCCATCATGACGGACCGGATCACCACGCCGCAGATCCAGTGCGGGATCACCCGCACCACACCCAGCACGCATGAGGTGATCCGGGCCAATGTGCACCGATCACCGATGTATTCCGGGCAGATCAAGAGCACCGGGCCGCGCTATTGCCCCTCGATCGAGGACAAGATCGTCCGCTTCGGGGATCGCGACGGCCATCAGATCTTTCTGGAGCCCGAAGGCCTCGACGACAACACCGTTTACCCCAACGGTATCTCGACCTCGCTCCCGGAGGAGGTCCAGCGGGCGATCCTTGCCTCCATTCCGGGCCTCGAGCGGGTCAGGATGGTCCGGCCGGGCTATGCGATCGAATACGACCATGTCGATCCGCGCGAGCTCGAGCCCACGCTCGAAACCAAGCGATTGCCGGGCCTGTTCCTGGCCGGCCAGATCAACGGCACGACCGGATATGAGGAAGCCGCGGGGCAGGGGATTGTCGCAGGCTTGAACGCGGCACTCTCTGCCGGTGGCACCGATCCGATCGTTTTCGATCGCGCCGATGGCTATCTAGGTGTGATGATCGATGACCTTGTGACGCGCGGGATCACCGAGCCCTACCGGATGTTCACTTCGCGGGCCGAATACCGGCTGACACTGCGGGCCGACAATGCCGACCAACGGCTGACGGACAAGGGCATTGCGTTGGGGTGTGTCGGCCAGGCTCGTTCCAAGCGGCATGCCGCGAAGATGGCTGCGTTGAATGCTGCCAAGGCATTGGCCAAGTCGCTCTCGGTCACGCCGAACGAGGCCACGAAGCACGGGCTGGCGCTGAACCGCGATGGCGTCCGTCGCTCCGCCTTTGAACTGCTCTCCTACCCCGAAGTGGAGTGGTCGACGCTCCGCGGCATCTGGCCGGAGCTGTCGGCCATTGATCCATCGATTGCCCTCCACCTGGAGATCGACGCGAAATACGATGTCTATCTCAAGCGCCAGATCGCCGATGTCGACGCTTTCCGCCGCGACGAGGGACTTGTCTTGACCGGCGTCGACTATGATGACGTACCCGGCCTCTCCAATGAGGCGCGCGCCAAGCTGAAGGCTGCGCGGCCGCGGACCGTCGGTCAGGCAGGACGGATCGACGGAATGACCCCGGCGGCGCTGGGCATCCTGGCCGCCTATCTGCGCCGTGAGGCACGGCGGAAGATGGCGAAGGCGACGGCGTAGGCGTTTCACGTGAAACAGGCGCGGTCCTCCAACGCCGTCGTCATTGCGAGCGCAGCGAAGCAATCCACATCTTCCCTCGCGGATCGAATCAGTGGATTGCTTCGCTTTGCTCGCAATGATGGCTTGCTTCCAGACTGGCACTCCCGAACCGATGATCAAAGCACCGCCGAATACAGCACAACGGAGCGCGGTTGCCGATAAGACGGCGGCACTCACCCTCACCCCCGTTTCACGTGAAACGGAAGCCCGCCTCGATCGCTACGTCGCGCTTCTCCTGGAGTGGCAGGCCAAGACCAATCTCGTCGCGCCATCGACGCTGCCCGAACTCTGGACCCGTCACATCGCTGATTCGCTGCAATTGCTTGACCTCGCTCCAACGGCCAAGGTCTGGGTCGACCTCGGCAGCGGGGGCGGCTTTCCCGGTGTTGTGCTCGCCTGCGCGCGCGCACATACGCCTGGCACCTCCGTCCATCTGGTTGAGCGCAACGCCAAGAAAGCGGCCTTTCTTCGCGAAGCGTTGCGCGTGACTGATGCGCCGGGGACGGTGCATCTGGCTGACATCGGGGATATTGTGGAAAGAATCAGCGGGCCCATCGATTGCGTGACCGCGCGGGCGCTGGCTCCGCTACATCAGCTCATCGGCTTCGCGGAACCGCTTGTGCGAAAGGGTGCAAAAGCGCTGTTTCTCAAGGGCCAAGATGTAGAGGCTGAATTGACCGAAGCCACTAAATATTGGACAATTAAGCCGCAACTTCATCCCAGCCGAACCGGCGGGCACGGCTGGATTGTCGAGCTCGACTCCATTGGGCGACGTTGAGCTTCACGCAGGTGATCAGCAGGGCAACGATATGACCGTAATTGATGAGGTTTATCAAGAGGATAGGCCGCCACAACCAGCCGGCCATCCGCGCATTTTGTCGCTCGCCAACCAAAAAGGGGGCGTCGGTAAGACAACCACAGCGATCAATCTTGGGACTGCACTCGCGGCCATCGGCGAGCGGGTCCTGGTTGTCGATCTCGACCCGCAGGGCAATGCATCGACCGGGCTCGGCATCGACCGGCGCAATCGGGGCTGCTCGACCTATGACGTTCTGATCGGCGAGGCACCGCTGCGCGAGGCGGTTGTGGCGACCGCGGTGCCGCGACTTCACATCGCTCCTTCCACCATGGATCTCTCCGGTCTCGAGCTCGAACTTGGCACGACGCCGGGCCGCGCGTTCCGTCTGCGCGACGCGATCGCCGGGCTCAACAACAACACCTCGCCGGATGCCGACTACACCTATGTGCTGATCGATTGCCCGCCGTCGCTCAACCTGCTGACCGTGAATGCGATGGCGGCGTCGGACGCGATCCTGGTGCCGCTGCAGTGCGAGTTCTTCGCGCTCGAAGGTTTGTCGCAGCTCTTGCAGACGGTCGAGCAGGTGCGCTCGACGCTCAATCCGAACCTGTCGATCCACGGCATCGTGCTGACGATGTTCGATTCCCGCAACAACCTGTCGAACCAGGTCGTTGCCGACGTCCGGCAGTTCATGGGCAGCAAGGTCTACAACACCATGATCCCGCGCAACGTGCGCATCTCCGAAGCGCCGTCCTACGGCAAGCCGGTGCTGGTCTACGACCTCAAATGCGTCGGCAGCGAAGCCTACCTCAAGCTCGCCACCGAAGTGATCCAGCGCGAACGCGAGTTGCGCGCGGATTGACGAGGGTAGGGTGGGCAAAGGCGTCTTCGCCGTGCCCGCCATCTTCCTCCACGCCGCCTGGTGGGCACGCTTCGCCTTGCCCACCCTACGATCCAAGATTCTGTTTTCGGAGTTTGCTACGTGAATCCAAGGGAGCTGGCGACAATGGCCGACGAAGCGCGTTCGCGACTGGGCCGTGGGCTTGCAAGTCTGATCGGAGACGTCGGCGGTGAGGCCGCGCATGTCGAGCGGCCGCGCACGCAGCGCAAGGTGCCGATCGAATTCCTCAAGGCCAATCCGCGCAATCCGCGCCGCAGTTTTGCCGATGCCGAGCTCCGTGAGCTCGCCGATTCGATCAAGCAGCGAGGCGTGATCCAGCCGATCGTGGTGCGGCCGGTCAAGGGCGCGCAGGACCGCTACGAGATCATCGCCGGCGAGCGGCGCTGGCGCGCCTCCCAGCTCGCCGGCCTGCATGAGGTCCCGATCGTCCCGATCGAGGTCAGCGATAGCGACGCGCTCGAGATGATGATCATCGAGAACGTGCAGCGCGAAGACCTCAACCCGATGGAAGAGGCGCAGGGCTATCACGCGCTCGCCAACGAGTTCAAACGCAGCCAGGAAGATATCGCGCGGGACGTCGGCAAGAGCCGCAGCCATGTCGCCAACATGATGCGGCTGACCAAGCTGCCCGCCGAGGTGCAGGCCTTCATCGCGAGCGGCGAGTTGACGGCAGGGCATGCACGCGCGCTGATCGGCGTGCCCGATCCTGTCAGCGCCGCCAAGCGCATCGTCGCGGAAGGCCTCAACGTGCGCCAGGCCGAAGCGCTGGCGCATGACGAGGGCGTGCCGGTGCGCAAGCCGCAGAAGGCGCGCGCCGGCGCCGGCAAGGAGAAGGACCCCGACACGCTCGCGCTGGAGAAGCGCGTCTCCGATGCGCTGGGCTTGACCGTCAGCGTCAACCATCGCGACCCCGGCGGCACCGTGCAGATCAGCTACCGCAGCCTCGAGCAGCTCGACGAGGTGATGCGCCGGCTCGAGGGCGGTTAGTTTAGCCACGCTCGTCCCGCCTCGTCATTGCGAGGAGCGATAGCGACGAAGCAATCCATGCTGCCGCAAGTAGCGAGATGGATTGCTTCGCTTCGCTCGCAATGACGCCTTGGGGTGCGTCGTGTCTCATCCCCGCCGCCGCGCATTCGCGGCGATCGAGAGCAGGGCGCGTTGCGCGATTACGGCGGCGAGCGCATTCTGCTTGCGCATGTCGAGCGCCGCGGTGCCGAGCTGCTCGATGATGCCGACCAGCCGCTGCGGGCTGAGATTGCGGAGTGCGATTTCGACCGCGCCTTTCCGCGAGAAATGCAATCGCGGAAATCCGCCCTCCAGCACCGACGAGGCCGGCGCACCATCGGCAATCGCCAGCGCTGATTTGTGCAGCCAGGCCGCCTGGCGCTGCGCGGCTGCGATGATGACGCCGGGATAGGTGCCGGCGACCATCGCTTTCGCGAACTCGGTCTCGACTGCCGCGGCATTGCCGGCGAAGGCACTGTCCACGATCGGATCGAGCTTCAGCTCGGATGCGTCGGAGACCACCGTCATCACATCCTCGAGCGTGACCTCGCCTTTGCCATGGGCGTAGAGCGTGAGCTTGCGCACTTCGTTGCGAGAGGCCTGGCGGTCGCCGCCGAGCAGCGACATCAGCACCGCGCGGGCGTCGGACGCGATGCGCAGGCCGGAGGCCCGCAGTTCGTCGTCGATCAGCTTGGCGAGATCGCGCTCGGTGTCGGGATAGCAGCCGATCGCCACCGCATTCTTGGCGCGCTCGCAGATCTTGCGCAGCGGCGAGTCCGGCCTGATATCGCCGGCCTCGATCACGATGCGGCAATCCTTCACCGGCGAATCGGCGAGCGTCTCGACGCCGCTGGCAAAATTGCGCGAGCCGGCGCGGACGCGGATCGCGCGCCGCCCGCCGAACAGCGGCACCGTCATCGCTTCATCGACCAATCGCGAAGGCTCGGCGGCGAGGTCGTCGCCGTCGAGGCGGACCAGGGAGAACGGATCGTTGGGGTCATCGACTGCGGAAGCGATCAGCGCATCGGCGCGCTCGCGCACGAGGCCGGCGTCGGGGCCGTAGAGCAGGATGATCGGTCGGCCTGGATCGGGCCGGGCGAGGAAGGCGTCGATCTCTTTTCCGCGGAGCGCGACCAACGGCGATCAGGTCCCGGCGGTGAAGAAGGACGCCAGCCGGGTATTGATGTTGTCCGCGATCTCCTGCGCGGCGCGATCTTCGGCGTCGCGCAAGGCGCGCGTGCGGGTGAAGCGCTGGTAGGAGCCCGGCATGTCGTAGGACACCCGCGAGAAGGTGGAGCCCGTCATCACCGACTTGTTGGAGGCGATATCGACCAGATTGTATTGCGCGTCGATGCCGAAATTCTCGCCGGTCGGCAGCGCGGTGTTCGGATCGATCATCAGCGAGGAGCGGCTGGTCGTGAACCGGATCACCAGTCGATGGGTCGGCGGCATGCCGGTGGCGTTGCCATAGAGCTTGAACGCCAGCGCATTGCGGACTTCCACGCCGATGCGGGCCTCGCGGGACGCGTTCGGCTTGTCGCTGATCGGCGGGAGCTCGACGCCCATCAGCTTCTCGCGCAACGCCGGCGTGCCGTCGGTATGCTCGGCATACATCGGCTGGAAACAGCCTGCCGTCACCGCGGCCAAAGCGGCCACCGCGACGAGCCGGAGAGCGATCCGGATCCTAGCCGACGACATTCACGATCCTCATGGGCACCACGATTATCTTGCGGACGGGCTTGCCGCCCAAGGCGGCTTTTACCGCATCAAGCGCCAGAACGGCAGCCTCGATCTCAGGATTTTCCGCCGCCCGTGGCACGGTAACATCACCCCGCTTCTTGCCATTGACCTGCACGACCAGGGTCACGCTGTCTTCAACCAGCAAATCGCGTTCGATTTGGGGCCAGGACGCCTCCGAAATCAGCCCTTCCTGGCCCAAAACCTGCCAGCATTCCTCGGCGAGGTGCGGCATCATGGGCGCGAACAGTTGAACGAGGATGACCGCGGCTTCCCGAACCGCCCAGGCGACGTCGGGGGCAGGCTTGCCGCCCTTGGCCAGGGTCTCGGCGAGTGCATTGGTGAATTCCCGGATATGGGCGAGGCAGACATTGAAATGCAGCCGCTCGATCCCGGAGGACACCTTGTCCAGCGCGCCATGGGCCGCCTTGCACAAGGTGGTCGCCTCGAGCTCGAATGACGCCGGCCGGGCCGCCGGCGCGGCCTTCGCGATCTCGGCGGATTCATTCACCAGCCGCCACAGCCGCTGCACGAAGCGCGCCGCGCCCTGCACGCGCTCGTCGCTCCAGATCACGTCGCGGTCCGGCGGGGAGTCCGACAGCATGAACCAGCGTGCGACGTCGGCGCCGTAGGTCGCGATGATGTCGTCGGGGTCGACCGTGTTCTTCTTCGACTTCGACATCTTCTCGATCGGGCCGATCGTGACCTCCTCGCCGGTGTCGATCGTGGTGGCGCGCCGGTCGCTGTCGATGACCTCGATCTTCACGTCCGCCGGCATCACAAAGGTGCCGTCGGCCTTCTGGTAGGTCTCGTGCACCACCATGCCCTGCGTGAACATGCCGGCGAACGGCTCATCCATCGCGATGTGGCCGGTCGCCTTCATCGCGCGGGTGAAGAAGCGGCTGTAGAGCAGATGCAGGATCGCGTGCTCGACGCCACCGATATACTGATCGACCGGCATCATCCGGTTGGCGACTGCCGGCGTGGTCGGCGATGTCTCGTTCCAGGGATCGGTGAAGCGCGCGAAGTACCAGGACGAATCCACGAAGGTGTCCATGGTATCGGTCTCGCGGCTAGCGGGTCCGCCGCATTGCGGGCAGGTGACATGCTTCCAGGTCGGATGGTGGTCGAGCGCATTGCCCGGCTTGTCGAAGGTCGCATCCTCCGGCAGCGTCACCGGCAGCGCGCTGTCGGGCACGAGCACGACGTCGCATTTGGGGCAGTGGATGATCGGGATCGGGCAGCCCCAATAGCGCTGGCGCGAAATGCCCCAGTCGCGCAGGCGGAAATTCACCTGGCGCTCGCCGACGGGCGCGTTGCCACGGAGTTCGCTCTCCAAGCGCTTCGCAACTTCTTCCTTCGCCTGCTCGATGGTCATGCCGTCGAGGAAGCGCGAATTGATCATGCGGCCGTCGCCGTCATAGGCGGTGTCCGTGATCACGAACGTCTTCGGATCCTGCCCCTCCGGACAGACAACAGGCGTGTTGCCGAGGTCGTATTTGTTGACGAAGTCGAGGTCGCGCTGGTCGTGCGCCGGGCAGCCGAAGATGGCGCCGGTGCCGTATTCCATCAGCACGAAGTTCGCGACATAGACCGGCAATTTCCAGTTCGGATCGAACGGATGGATCGCCCGGATGCCGGTGTCAAAGCCCTGCTTCTCGGCGGTGTCGATGACCTCCTGCGCGGTGCCGATCCGTTTGACCTCAGTGATGAACTCGGCAAGTTTCGGATCTTTCGCGGCCGCAGCCTGCGCCAGCGGATGGTCCGCCGAGATCGCCATGAACTTGGCGCCGAACAACGTGTCCGGCCGCGTCGTGAAAATCTTCAATTCGCGCTCGCCGTCCGGCGTGGTTGTGCGATCCAGCGCGAAGCGGATCAAGAGGCCCTCGGAGCGGCCGATCCAGTTGCGCTGCATCAGCCGCACCTTGTCGGGCCAGCGATCCAGCCCGTCGAGCGCGTCCAGCAGCTCCTGCGAATATTTCGTGATCTTGAAGACCCACTGATTCATCTCGCGCTGCTCGACGACCGCGCCGGAGCGCCAGCCGCGGCCGTCGATCACCTGCTCGTTGGCGAGCACGGTCATGTCGACCGGGTCCCAGTTGATCTTGCGCTTTTCGCGCTCGACGAGGCCGGCGCGCAGGAAGTCCAGGAACATCTTCTGCTGATGCTTGTAGTAGCTGGGGTCACAGGTCGCGAACTCGCGTGACCAGTCCAGCGACAGGCCGATCGAGCGAAGCTGCTTCTTCATCGCCGCGATGTTGTCGTAGGTCCACGCCTTCGGCGCCACCTTGCGCTCGATCGCCGCATTCTCCGCCGGCAGGCCGAATGCGTCCCAGCCCATCGGATGCAGCACGTTGAGGCCCTTGGCGCGCATGTAGCGGGCCAGCACGTCGCCGAGCGTGTAGTTCCGGACATGGCCGATATGAATGCGCCCGGACGGGTACGGGAACATCTCGAGCACATAGTATTTCGGCCGCGGATCGTCGTTTTTCGACGCAAAGATCGCCTTCTCGTCCCACTGGCGTTGCCAGCGCGGCTCGGATTCACGGGCGTTGTAACGTTCGGAGGTCATGAAACAGGGCTCTTAGGGGGCTTTTCGGCCGTTTAGAAGACGGCGGACTAGGCCATAGAATTGGCTGCGGGGTCAACGGGTTGGGGCACGCCGCGCGGCAAGGGCAGATAGGTCATGTGCGCCGCTCTACACGTCATTCTCGGTGTCGTCCCGGGCTTGACCCGGGACCCATAGCCACAGGTGCTCGTGATGCGAAAACTCGGGCCGCTTGCTCGCGCCACAACTCAGATCGGTGGTTATGGGTCCCGGGTCAAGCCCGGGACGACGTGGGGTTGGTTTCTGATTCAAATGTCAAACAGCTCCCCGCTGTCATCGTCCGCGAAGGCGGACGATCCAGTATTCCAGAGGCAGTCGTGCTTGAGCCGAGAAGCCGCCGGTTACTGGATGCCCCGCCTGCGCGGGGCATGACGGTGGAGTATGATAGCGGGATGTGCGCTCGCATTCTCGCGGCGCATTGCGTCCGAGCTTTGCGTCTCGTTTCACCCTCTTCTCGAACAGAGGGCGCAGGGAAAGCCGGGTGCCGGTTGCACCCATGGGTCCCGTGCAACAAAAAGCACGGGGGTAGGACCACAGGTTCAACCGAAGCATTCCGGCTTTCCCTGCGCGATGGTGTTACGGCTTACTTCGTGCTCTCCCCGGTGACCGGGCTTTCTTGCCACCGTCACCCGCGGCAGCTCTTGCTGCTCGCGAGCTTAGCGCCAGCGTCGGGGCGCCAGGACCACACGACTTCGCCGTCCGCGAATGCCACGCTCGTCAGTCGTGACACTCTCGTCCACCGCATCTCACCGCAACGTTCGTGACGATCGCGACCCGCCCCTCATTTGGGTGAGACGCGCGGATTAATAGTGCTGATTTGCCCGACGGCGGAAGCGGAATGTTTTTTGTGCGAGGGCTGGACGGGGCAAATCAGGTTGGAATCGCTGGTAAATTTTTCTCCGCCGTCATTCCGGGGCATCGCGAAGCGATGAGCCCGGAATCCATGTCTCCGCTCGCGCCGGTGGCGCAATGGATTCTCTGATGTGCAATTGCACATCATAGCTCGCGACTTCGTCGCGCCCCGGAATGACAGCAGCGAAGTTAGCTCGCCATCGCCATCTCAGCCGCGCTCCCCGAGCCCCGCACCAGGCCGTGCTCGACGACGGTGTTGCGGCCGAGATGTTTGGCGGCGTAGAGGGCGGCGTCGGCGGCTTCGATCAGGTCGCCGGGGCGGAGCGCCGGGCTTGGCTTGGTGCAGGCGACGCCGACGCTGGCGGTGACGATCTGGTGGCTGGAGGTTGCGTGCGGCAGGCGGAGATCCTGCACCGTGGCGCGCACGATCTCGCCGATCTCTTTTGCGCGTGTGGCACCGGTGTTCGGCAGCAGCAGGCAGAATTCCTCACCGCCATAGCGGCAGGCGAAGCCCAGCGTATCGGCGGCGATGCCAGAGAGCGTCTCGCCGAGCCTGGTCAGGCAGGCGTCGCCTTCGGGATGGCCGTAGGTGTCGTTGTAGAGCTTGAAATGATCGACATCGATCATCAGAAGCGACAGCTCGCAATCATATTGCTGCGCCTTCATCCACTCGAAATCGAGCCGGCTCTGCAAACCCCGGCGATTGGCGAGCCCCGAGAGCATGTCGATCGAGGCCATCACCGTCAGGCGATCGTTGGTCGCGACGAGATCGCGTTCGCGCTGGCTGAGCTGCGCGGCCATCGCATTGAAGGCGCGGGCCAGCGGCACGAACTCTGCCGGCAGCTTGTTCTTTGCGACGCGGACGGACCAGTCGCCCTCGCCGAAGCGCTTGGCCGTGCGGGTCATCACGTCGATCGGATGGATGATCAATTTCTCCGCGCCGACCAGCGCACCGAACAGCACAAGCAGGCAGACGAAGCCGAGCTGCAAATAGGCGGTGCGGATATCGCGATCGATCGCCGCCGTCACCTTGGCTTCATCGATGCTGACGATCAGCCGCGAGCGCGTGCCCGGAATGCGGGCAAAGCTGATCGTGCGGTTCGTGCCATCCGCCGCGGTGAAGGAAATCGAGCCGGAGGACTCACCGTAACTAAGCGCTTTATCGGCGATCGCGGACATCAGCGGCAGGGTGTCCAGCGAGCGGCCGATCATGCTTGCCTGATCCAGCGGTGCCGCGAGAACCGTACCGGCGCTGTCAACCAGGACGGAGGAAACGCCGGCACGTCCGCCGTAATTGCTCATGATCCTGGACATCCAGTCCAGATTGAGCGCGGCGAGAACCACCGAGTCGGTTTCACTGTTGATGGCGGCCACCGGGTAAGCGGCCATCACGACCGGCGTATCGGTGGGGCGGGCCGCGATGAAATCGCTCAAGACAAATTCCCGGCGCGCCCGGGCTTCGGTCACATAGGGCCGGTCGCTGAGATCGATGCCGACATAGGCGTTATTGGTCGAGCACTGGATCCGATTGTCGCTGCCGAGGAACATCAGGCTGCGGATCCAGGGCATGTTGGCGGGCACACTGGCGCGCAGGATCTCGCAGCTCTTGCCGATGCCGCCGGCGGAGGCGCGGATATAGGCGGCGGATTTCAGCACGGTCTCGACCGAGGAGATGACCTCGCGCTGGGCGTCGGCGCTGTGTGCTGCGAGCGCGGCGAATTCCTCGGCGGCGTGTGCGATCTGCTTGGCCCGCGAATCCTCCAGGGTGCGGACGCGGTCCAGCATCATGGGGGCCACCAGCAACAGCGCAAGCAGCGCCAGCCGCCCGCGGATACCCAGAAGATTCTTGAGTTTGGCGCGGTGGCGGTTGAAATTAATTTTAGACATCAATGTCCCCTAGCCCCACTGGTGAAAGTAGAACGAAGGGTTCAAGAAGGCTTTCCCGGATTTGGTAAAATTCGAGGGAACCCCCGCTACACGTTGGTAGATGACATGACACCGGAAAACACAGCGCCGCTAACCGCGCATTCACCAAACGGTCTCGCAGAGGTCGAGGAGGAAATCGCGCGCGCCTGCAAGGATGCGCGTCGCGATCGTGGCTCGGTGACGTTGATTGCGGTGTCGAAAACATTCAATGCGGATGCGATTTCGCCCGTCATCGCGGCCGGACAGCGCGTTTTCGGCGAGAATCGCGTGCAGGAAGCCAAGACGAAGTGGCCTTCCTTGATGCAAGCCCACCCCGGCATCGTGCTGCACCTGATCGGGCCGTTGCAATCCAACAAGGCGAAGGAGGCGGTGGCGCTGTTCGATGCCATCCATTCGGTGGACCGCCCCAGCATTTGCGAAGCGTTAGCCAAGGAAATCAAAAACCAGAACCGGCAGCCGCAATTGTTCATCCAGATCAATACCGGCGAGGAGCCGCAAAAAGCAGGCATTTCCCCGTCCGATGCCGACGCCTTCATCGCACGCTGCCGGGAGCATTACGGGCTTTCGATCTCGGGCCTGATGTGCATCCCGCCGTTCAACGACCCCCCTGCCCCGCACTTCGCGCTGACGGCCAAGATCGCCGCGCGCAATGGCCTGACAAATCTCTCGATGGGCATGAGCGCCGATTTCGCCACCGCGATCCAGATGGGCGCGACCCATGTGCGCGTGGGATCCGCGATATTTGGCGCGCGGTAAAGGATGGCGGCGCTCTCCACGTCGTCATTGCGAGCGAAGCGAAGCAATCCATTTCGCCACCTGCTGAGGCATGGATTGCTTCGGTCGCTTCGCTCCTCGCAATGACGTTGTGGAAGCCTGGTCGAGCCCAACTGATTCCCTTCCCCGCAGGGCAAAACCAGCCCTCTACCCGATCACGATTCTCGTCTGCGGGCTCATTCGCCGTAATAGCCGCAGCATCGAGGATTTGGTCATCGAGACGCAGCCGGCGGTCGGCGCGAAATTTGGACGGGCCAGATGCAGGAACACTGCGCTGCCGCGGCCCGCGATGCGCGGGGTGGCGTTGTGGTCGATTTCGATGATGAAGTCGTAGAGACGATCCTCGCGCGTCAGCCGGTCGCCGTTCTGCTCGCGGGTAAGCTGCACCGGTTGGTTGTAGTGGCGGTCCCGCGGGTCCTCGCACCAGGCGTCCTCGGGCCGAATGGGGCGGGTGGGCAGGAAGCTCGTCGGCCGCGGGAAGCGGTCCGCCCGCCACCACAATTGCCGGGGGTGAAAGACTCCTCGGGGGGTGCCGCCGTCGCCCTCGCGCTTATTGGCGAGGATGCCGCCCCGGCCGAGCGCAACCGGCACCGACCAGCCGTCGGCGGTCAGCCACCCCCGGCACGGGTTACCGGCGGCGGGTTGGACCCGGACCAGGGACAACGGCCGATCACGCGCGGTTGTCTCATAAGTGATTGAAAAATTGGAACTTCTCATATGAATCAAAAAGCTCGCGCCTTGCCTGCCCGGCCCCGATCGTTCTATCTGGCGGGATTACAGCACATTCATCCAATCGGATGCTGATTTGGGATAGACTGTGATCGGCTTGTGAATCGGTAATGAACGACTACCTACAAAGCGAGTCTCGCCATCAAGTCTCGGCCAAAGCGCTGTCCGCTTGTGTCCGCTGCCTGCCTCCAAGAGGATCGTTCCTATGGCCAATGCCCGCAAGATTTTGATCGTGGATGATGACACCGACCTGCGTGACACGCTGGTCGAGCAACTTTCCCTTCACGAGGAATTCGAAGCCTCCGCAGTCGACACCGGCGCCAAGGGCGCCAGCGCGGCCAAGACCAACTCTCCCGATCTGGTCCTGATGGATGTGGGCCTCCCCGATACCGATGGCCGCGAGGTGGTGCGGTCCTTGCGCAAAGGCGGCTTCAAGGCGCCGATCATCATGCTGACCGGCCATGACACCGATTCGGACACCATCCTCGGCCTCGAATCCGGCGCCAACGACTATGTGGCAAAGCCCTTCCGCTTCGCGGTGCTGCTGGCCCGGATTCGCGCGCAGCTCCGCCAGCACGAGGCGAGCGAAGACGCGGTGTTCTCCGTCGGTCCCTACAGCTTCCGGCCCGGCTCGAAGATGCTGACCGCCGCCAATGCGCGGAAAGTGCGGCTGACCGAGAAGGAGACCGCGATCCTGCGCTTCCTCTACCGCGCCGGCCAGATGCCGGTGTCGCGCGAGACGCTGCTGCAGGAAGTCTGGGGCTACAATTCGGGCGTCACCACCCATACGCTGGAAACGCATATTTACCGGCTCCGGCAGAAGATCGAGAAAGATGCCGCCAATCCCGAGATCCTGGTGACGGAAGCCGGTGGCTACAAACTGGTGCCGTGATACGATTCGCGACCGAATCGTATCCCCGGTCACCGGCCTGAATGTCGATCGAAGATGACGTAGCGCTGCTCGAACGCGTCTCCACCTTGCGTCTGCTGGGGGAAACTGCGTTGCGCATGCTTGCGATCGGCTCCGAACAGCGCAATTTCGAACGCGGCGACGTTATCTTCCATGCCGGCGACCAGGCGGATGCGGGCTATGTCGTACAGCGCGGCGCTTTCCGCGTGGAAGATGGCGGTGCCGAGATCATCGCCGGCCCCGGCGCGCTGATCGGCGAGCTCGCGCTGATCGTGCCGATGAAGCGGCCGTCGACCGCGACCGCGCTGGAGCGCGCCACCTGTATTCGAATCTCGCGCAGCCTGTTTCAACGCGTGCTGGAAAGCGATCCGGCCGCGGCGCGAAGGCTGCGCGACGAATTCGCCACCCGCACCAGCCAGCTCGCCAGCGATATCGTGGTCGCGGGCGGGAAGTTGAGTTCGTAGCTGCTCTCCGTCGTCCTCGCGAAAGCGAGGACCCATAACCACAGGCAGTTGTTGCGGCGGAAGCAAGCGGTTGCGGCGGAGCACACTACAAAGGCCTGTGGTTGATGGGGTGGACGGCCCCCTACGGCATCAGTTGTGCCAGAATGAGGTTGTCGAAATCTCAAACGAGGGAGCCGTCCGTGACGCAGATTATCCGCATTGGAATGGATA
>NZ_JBVAPG010000122.1:0-25512 GCF_055413685.1 Bradyrhizobium sp. LeoA1Lang
TCTTCTGCAAGCTCAAGGAATTCAAGCGCATCGCGCTGCGCGCAGACAAGACAGATCAAAGCTTCGCAGCCATGATCCATCTGACCGCTGCCGTGATAAACTCCCGATGAATCCCAACAGACCCTAGATCGCAACCTATCCGTCTTATGCGTCCGATGGTCCGGAACTTCGAAAATCTAAAGCCGGCCAGCGTGCAGGGGGAATTTTATGAGCGATTTTGGTCCCGCTCCTCGTGGTCGTGGCGAACCCCGCCGTAACAAACAAAACGGCAAGAGCGATCCCGCCCAGGACCTGTTGCAGTCGCTCCAGGCGATGCGGGCCGGTGACTTCACCGTGCGGATGCGCGGCGATTATCTCGGGATCGACGGCAAGATCGCGGACGCCTTCAACGAGATCGCCGCAGCGAACGAGCGCATGGCCCAGCAGCTCGAGCGCGTCGGCCAGGTCGTCGGCCGGGAGGGACAGACCCGCCAACGCGTGAATCTCGGCCTTTCAAGTGGCTCTTGGGCGGACATGGAAGGCTCGATCAACACGCTGATAGACGACCTCTTGTGGCCGACCCGGGAAGTGACGCGCGCGGTTGCGGCGGTCGCACAGGGCGACCTGCTGCAGACCGTGCAGCTCGACGTCGAGGGGCGGCCGCTGCGCGGCGAATTCCTGCAGTCGGCGAACATCGTCAACACGATGATCAAGCAGCTCGGCGTGTTCACATCGGAAGTGACACGCGTGGCGCGTGAAGTCGGCGTCGAGGGCCGGCTTGGCGGGCAGGCCCAGGTGCCGGAGGTGACCGGTGTCTGGAAAGACCTGACGGAGAGCGTCAACTCGATGGCCAACAATCTGACCGGTCAGGTTCGCAACATCGCGGAGGTGACGATCGCGGTCGCCAATGGCGACCTGTCGAAAAAGATCACGGTCGACGTCCGCGGCGAGATCTTGCAGTTGAAGGAAGCGATCAACACCATGGTCGACCAATTGCGCTCGTTCGCGTCCGAAGTGACGCGCGTCGCGCGCGAGGTGGGTACCGACGGCAAGCTTGGCGGCCAGGCGATCGTGCCCGGCGTGGCCGGCACCTGGAAGGACCTGACCGATTCCGTCAACGCGATGTGCGGCAATTTGACCGCGCAGGTGCGCAATATCGCCAACGTGACGACCGCGGTCGCGCGCGGCGACCTGTCGCGTAAAATCACCGTCGACGTGCGCGGCGAAATCCTGGAGCTGAAGGACACCATCAACACCATGGTGGACCAGCTCAACGCCTTCGCGGGCGAAGTGACGCGCGTTGCGCGCGAGGTCGGCACCGAAGGCAAGCTCGGCGGCCAGGCCCAGGTGCCCGGCGTCGGCGGCATCTGGAAGGACCTGACTGATAACGTCAACTTCATGGCGTCCAACCTGACGGCCCAGGTCCGCAACATCGCCGACGTCGCCACCGCGATCGCCGGCGGCGACCTTTCCAAGAAGATCACGGTGAATGTGTCAGGCGAGATCCTTCAATTGAAGGAGACGCTGAACACCATGGTGGACCAGCTCAACGCCTTCGCGTCCGAAGTCACGCGCGTGGCGCGCGAAGTGGGCACCGAAGGCAAGCTCGGCGGCCAGGCTAACGTGCTCGGCGTTGCCGGCACCTGGAAGGACCTGACTGATAACGTGAACTTCATGGCGTCCAACCTGACCGCCCAGGTCCGCAACATCGCGGAAGTGACGACGGCCGTGGCCAATGGCGACCTCTCGAAGAAGATCACGGTCGACGTGCGCGGCGAAATCCTGGAGCTGAAGGACACCATCAACACGATGGTTGACCAGCTCAACGCCTTCGCCGGCGAAGTCACGCGCGTGGCGCGCGAGGTCGGTACCGAAGGCAAGCTCGGCGGCCAGGCGCTGGTGCGCGGCGTCGCCGGCACCTGGAAGGATCTGACCGACAGCGTCAACTCGATGGCATCGAACCTGACCGGCCAGGTTCGCAACATCGCGGAAGTCGCAACCGCGGTGGCGAAGGGCGACCTGTCGAAGAAGATCACCGTGAACGTGTCAGGCGAAATCCTTCAATTGAAGGAGACGCTGAACACCATGGTGGACCAGCTCAACGCCTTCGCGGGCGAAGTGACGCGCGTGGCGCGCGAAGTGGGTACCGACGGCAAGCTCGGCGGCCAGGCGGAAGTGCCCGGCGTCGCCGGCACCTGGAAGGACCTGACCGACTCCGTGAACTCGATGGCGGGCAATCTCACGGCGCAGGTGCGCAACATCGCGGAGGTCGCGACCGCGATCGCCGGCGGTGACCTGTCGCGCAAGATCACGGTGGACGTGCGCGGCGAGATCCTGCAGCTCAAGGAAACGCTGAACACGATGGTCGACCAGCTCAACCGCTTTGCGGGCGAGGTGACGCGCGTGGCCCGCGAGGTCGGCACCGAAGGGCGTCTCGGCGGCCAGGCAAACGTGCCCGGCGTTGCCGGCACCTGGAAGGACCTCACCGACAGCGTCAACTCGATGGCCGGCAATTTGACCGCCCAGGTCCGCAACATCGCTGAAGTCACCACCGCGGTGGCGCGCGGCGACCTGTCGCGCAAGATCACGGTCGACGTGAAGGGCGAAATCCTGGAGCTGAAGAACACCATCAACACGATGGTGGACCAGCTCAACGCCTTCGCCTCCGAAGTGACGCGCGTGGCGCGTGAGGTCGGCACCGAAGGCAAGCTCGGCGGCCAGGCCGAAGTGCCCGAGGTCGCCGGCACCTGGAAGGACTTGACCGACAACGTCAACTTCATGGCGTCGAACCTGACGGCCCAGGTACGCAACATCGCGGAAGTCGCGACCGCGATCGCAGGCGGCGACTTGTCGAAGAAGATCACCGTGGACGTCCGCGGCGAGATTCTGCTGCTCAAGGAAACGCTGAACACGATGGTCGAGCAGCTCCGCTCCTTCGCGGCGGAAGTGACGCGCGTGGCGCGCGAGGTCGGCACCGAGGGCAGGCTGGGCGGCCAGGCCGTGGTGCCCGGCGTGGCCGGCACCTGGAAGGACCTCACCGATAACGTCAACCTGCTGGCGGCCAACCTCACCACGCAGGTGCGCAACATCGCGGAAGTCACGACCGCGGTGGCGCGCGGCGACCTCTCGCGCAAGATCACCGTCGACGTGAAGGGCGAAATCCTCGAGTTGAAGAACACCATCAACACCATGGTGGACCAGCTCAACGCGTTTGCGGGCGAAGTGACGCGCGTGGCGCGCGAGGTCGGCACCGAGGGGAAGCTCGGCGGCCAGGCCGAGGTGCGCGGCGTCGCCGGCACCTGGAAGGACCTGACCGATACCGTGAACGTGATGGCCGCCAACCTGACCGAGCAGGTGCGCGGCATCGTCAAGGTCGTGACCGCGGTGGCCAATGGCGATCTGAAGCAGAACCTGACCGTGAAGTCGAAAGGCGAGGTGGCCGCGCTCGCCGACACCATCAACAACATGACCGAGACCCTGGCGACATTCGCCGATCAGGTCACGACCGTGGCGCGCGAAGTCGGCGTCGAAGGCCGGCTCGGCGGCCAGGCCAACGTGCCCGGCGCCGCCGGCACGTGGAAGGATCTGACCGGCAACGTCAACCTGCTCGCCGCCAACTTGACTTCTCAGGTCCGCGCTATCGCGGAGGTCGCGACCGCGGTGACAAAAGGCGACCTGACCCGCACCATTCAGGTCGACGTCCGCGGCGAGGTGGCCGAACTCAAGGACAACATCAACACCATGATCGGCAACCTCCGTCTGACCACGGATCGGAACACCGAGCAGGACTGGCTGAAGACCAATCTCGCCAGATTCACCAACATGCTGCAGGGCCAGCGCGATCTGTCGACCGTGGGGCGGCTGCTGCTGGCCGAATTGGCGCCCGTGATCAACGCGCATATGGGCGTGATCTACCAGGTCGAGACCGCCGAGATCCCGCAACTGCGCCTGTTGTCCGCCTATGCCGACGACGGCGCCAATCCGCATCCATCATTCGTGCGCATGGGCGAGGGGCTAATTGGCCAATGCGCACTGGACAAGCGGCAGCGGCTGCTTTCGGACATTCCGGCCGACGTGGTGCCGGTCAATTCGGCGCTAATGCGCGTGCTGCCGAAGAACGTGGTGGTATTCCCGGTCCTGTTCGAGAACCAGGTCAAGGCCGTGATCGAGCTGTCCTCGCTCGCGTCGTTCACCGCCTCGCAGATCACCTTTGTGGAGCAATTGACCGACAGCGTCGGCATCCTGCTCAACAGCATCGAGGCAACGATGCAGACCGAAGGCCTGCTGAAGCAGTCGCAACAGCTCGCGGGCGAGCTTCAGGCCCAGCAGCGGGAATTGCAGCAGACCAATGAGCAGCTCGAACTGAAGGCGCAACAGCTCGCCGAACGCAACGTCGAGGTCGAACGCAAGAACCAGGAAATCGAGCAGGCACGCCGCGCGCTGGAAGAAAAGGCGAGCGAGCTTGCGCTGACCTCGAAATACAAGTCGGAATTCCTGGCCAACATGTCGCACGAGCTGCGCACACCGTTGAACAGCATCCTGATCCTCGGCCAGCAGCTCTCGGATAATCCCGAAGGCAATCTTGCGCCCAAACAGGTTGAATTCGCCCGCACCATCCACGGCGCCGGCACCGACCTGCTCAACCTGATCAGCGACATCCTCGACCTCTCGAAGATCGAGTCCGGTACCGTGACCGTGGACGCCGAGGAAATCCTGACATCGAGCCTGCTCGAAACCGTCGGCCGGCCGTTCCGCCACGAGGCGGAAAACCGTCATCTGTCGTTTCGCATCGAGGTCGACGAGACGCTTTCCCGTAGCATGGTCACCGACTCCAAGCGCCTGCAGCAGGTGCTGAAGAACCTGTTGTCCAACGCCTTCAAGTTCACCGCCGAGGGCGGCGTCAAGCTGACCGTCTCGGCCGCGGTCGGCGGCTGGAGCGCCGAGCATCCAATTCTCAACACCGCACCCGCAGTCGTCGCCTTCGAGGTGAGCGATACCGGCATCGGCATCCCCCTGGACAAGCAGAAGCTGATCTTCGAAGCGTTCCAGCAGGCGGACGCAGGCACCAGCCGCAAATATGGCGGCACCGGCCTCGGCCTTGCGATCAGCCGCGAACTTGCGAGCCTGCTCGGCGGCGAGATCCATCTGCGAAGTGCGCCCGGCAGAGGCAGTACCTTCACGCTCTATCTGCCGCTGAAATATTCCGGCCCGAGCGTTGCGCTTCGCGTGCCGCCCGCGCTGCCCTTATCGCAGGGCGGTGCGCCGGCATTGCAAGCGCCCGCAGCGCAGGAGCGCGTGGCGGAAGTGCCGGATGACCGGCTTAATCTCGAGCCTGGAGACAGAATCCTCCTGATCGTCGAAGACGACCCGCATTACGCGCGGGTCCTGGTCGATCTCGCACGGGACAAGGGTTTCAAGGTCCTGGTCGCTAACCGCGGCGCCGAGGCATTGGACCTCGCCAAGCAGTTCCAGCCGACCGCGGTTTCGCTCGATGTGTTCCTGCCGGACATGCTCGGCTGGACCGTGCTGAGCCAGCTCAAGCACAATCCGCTGACCCGGCACATTCCGGTGCAGGTCATCACGCTCGACGAGGACCGGCAGCATGCGCTGGCGCGTGGTGCCTTCTCCTTCGTCAACAAGCCCACGACGACCGAGGGCGTCAGCGCGGCGCTCGCCCAGATCAAGGAATATGCAAGGCCGCGACGCAAGCGGCTCCTGATCGTGGAAGACAATCCGGCCGAACGGCTCAGCATCAAAGAACTGTTGGATCACAAGGACGTCGAGATCGTCACCACCGGTACCGGAGCCGGGGCGCTCGCTACCTTGCGAAGCATCCCTTGCGACTGCGTCGTACTCGATCTGCGGCTGCCTGATATGAGCGGCTTTGAGGTGCTGGACGAAATCCGCAAGGACGAGAACCTGTCCAATGTTCCGATCGTGGTCTTCACCGGACGGGAACTCTCGGCCGAGGAGGATGCCGAACTTCATACGATGGCGCGCAGCATTGTCGTAAAAGGAGTCGAATCCCCGGAGCGTCTGCTCGACGAAACGTCACTGTTCTTGCACCGTGTCATCACGGAATTGCCGATTGAAAAGCAAAGGATGCTCGAGAAACTTAACAGTTCCGATGAGGATCTGATTGGCAAGACGGCGCTTCTTGTCGACGACGACGCGCGGAACATCTTCGCGCTTTCCAGCGTGCTCGAACGGCGCGGTATGAGGGTACTGACGGCTACAACGGGCCACGAGGCGATCGCGCTGGTCGAATCCAATCCCAAGATTGCCATCGTCCTGATGGACATCATGATGCCGCAGATGGACGGCTATCAGACCATCGGTGTGATCAGGCAGAATGCGGCGCTTGCCCGTCTTCCCATCATCGCACTGACCGCGAAGGCGATGAAGGGCGACCGCGAGAAATGCCTGGAAGCGGGCGCGTCGGATTATCTGGCCAAGCCGGTGAATACCGAGCAATTGCTGCTCGCCATCCGCATGTGGCTACATCGCTGAAGCGGCATGAAGATGATGGACCATGAAAAGGTAAACATTCTTCTGGTCGATGACCAGCCGGCGAAGCTGCTGGCCTATGAAGTGATCCTGAAGGAGCTCGGCGAGAATCTGGTGGTGGCCGCGTCGGGGCGGGAAGCGCTCGAGTTTCTGCTCAAGAACGAAGTCGCGGTCATCCTGGTCGACGTCTGCATGCCCGAGCTCGATGGTTTCGAGCTCGCGGCCATGATCCGCGAGCATCCGCGCTTCCAGAAGACCGCAATGATTTTCATCTCGGCGATCCAGGTCAGCGATATCGATCGGCTGCGCGGCTACGAGATGGGCGCAGTCGACTACGTTCCGGTGCCGGTGGTGCCGGAAGTGCTGCGCGCGAAGATCCGCGTCTTCGCCGAGCTCTACCGCAAGACCCGGCAGTTGGAGCGGCTCAATTCCGAACTTGAGGACCGCGTCCGCGCGCGCACCGCGGAGCTCGAGCAATCAACCGCGCGGCTGGTCGAAAGCGAACAGCGCCGCAGCATGGCGATTGCCGCCGGCAAGATGGGCTCCTGGGACTGGGATTGGGTCAACGGTGACTGGATGTGGGACGATGGCCAGTACAAGATCTTCGGCGTTGATGCCAAGAGCTTCGAGCTGACTTCCGCCAACATTCAAGCGCTGTTTCATCCCGAGGATTTCAACGGCTTGCGCGAGGCCTGGACCGAATTCGCGAAGGGCGTGAAATCATACGAGGCTGAATTCCGCGTCGTCCGCCCCGACGGGGAGGTGCGCTGGTGCGTCGGCACGGCGGCAGCGACGACCGACAAGAACGGCCGGGTCGTGCGGGTCAGCGGCGTCACCGTCGACATCACCGACCGCAAGCGCGCCGAAGAACGGCAGAGCCTGCTCACGCGAGAAGTCGATCATCGCGCCAAGAACGCTCTCGCGCTGGCGCAGTCGATCGTACGGTTGACGCGCGCGCAGAATGTCAACGCCTATGTGCAGGCGGTCGAGGGCCGGATCACAGCGCTGGCGCGGGTTCACACTGTGCTGTCGCTGTCGAGCTGGCAGGGCGCGGAAATCCGGCGACTGGTGGCCGAAGAAGTAGCGCCGTATTCGGAAGCCGGACAAATCCAGTATGAGGGTGCGGAGGTCCAGCTCGAGCCTGCCACGGCGCAAACGCTGGCGCTGGCGCTGCACGAGCTCGTCACCAATTCCGCGAAGTATGGCAGCCTCTCCTCGCTGTCGGGCCGACTCGCCATCACCTGGGAAGTGCAGAGCGACAGGCTGATCCTGGCGTGGGTTGAAACAGGCGGACCGCGAGTGACCAAGCCGACCTCCAAGGGATTCGGCACGAGGAGCGTGATCGCCAGCATCGAGACCCAGCTTGGCGGCAATGCCGATTTCGATTGGCGCCCTGAAGGCCTGGTCTGCCGCCTTACGGTGCCGCTGCAGGGAAGGCCGCGCACGGAGTCTGCTCCATATCGAGATATGAATGCGCCAGGACCGGAGCCGGCGCTCAGTTCGCGCACCGCATAGTCACGACGGATCAGGCGTCGGAAACCGCGATTAGGAACGTTCTCGTCACTGGCCGATTAGTTTCATCGACATCTTAAGGATGGCTTGCGATGAAACTGACACGAATTGCATTGGCTTTTGGATTCACGCTGTGCTCCGCGCTCGCACTGGCGCAAACGGGCGGCGCACCGAGCGGGCGCGGATCGACCACGGGAGACCCGGCCGCTAGCTCCGCCACGCCAGGCTCTGCGCCGACAACCGGCAGTGCAACGAGACCGAGCCGGAGCAGTAGCGGGACATCGACTTCGGGCGGGCGGGACGACAATGGCGACGCGGGCAAGGACAAAATGCCCGAGAGCAACATGACCGTTCGCCCGAACGATCCCGACAAGAAGTAATCGCGAAGACGTTTGCAGCGGAGAGGAAGATGGGACTTGCGCAATACGCCATCGTGCCAATTCGCAACCAATGGGGCGTGCTGCACGACGGCGTTGTGAACGGTGAATATGCGACCAAGGAATCCGCGTTCGAATCGGCCGTCGCTGCTGCATCTTTGGCGATTCGGCAGGGCCATGAAGTGCATGTGAGCGTGCCGGCGCGGGAGCAGGGCGAAGCCGCCATGCAGTCCAAGCCTTAGCTGCGGAGGAGCGACGGGTTGCCAAGAGAGGCCCGTTGGGGCTGTTTTTCGAGTGATTCGTTCCTGCCTAGCCGCTTATTTTGTTCGCGCGAAGTAACCTGAGTTAGCGACGATAGGTTGTTGGAAGCGCGATTCTATACTCACTTGCGAAGCGGGAGACTTCCATGACGGCAAAGCGCAATCGAAGAAAGAACAGCGTGCCGTTCGACGAGCGGCTCCAGAGAGCGGCAGACGAGGCACGCGCGGCAGCCGAGCAGTTGCCGCAAGGTGAAGCGCGTGACGCATTGCTGAAGAAGGCAAGGCAAGCGGAAACCGCCGCTCATCTGAACGAGTGGCTGACCTCGCCCGGCCTGCAATCGCCGCGCTGAGATGACGATGGATCGCAAGGCTGCCTGTCTGGCGCAGGCCGATGCCTGCCGGGCGAGGGCGCAAGCCGATCCAGCGAATAGCGATCACTGGATCGAAGAGTCGATCAAATGGCTTGAGCGAGCCATCGGTCCAACGGGCGGCCTCTCGATGACTTTCGAGACGAACGACGAGCAGGTCACGGCAGACGGAGCCGTCTCCCGGATCGCGAATTCAACATAAGCCATTCGCGAACAGGTGCTGGCGCCAGCGGCGCTCAGGAAACCCGGCAAGCACAGGGACGCGGTCGGCGGTCCGCCGCAATGATTGGGGGCTCTTCATCCCAGCAGATATCTCAGCATCCCCGTGAGCAGCGCCGCGCTGACGATCGCCAATGTCGCGCAAAGCAGGTCAAGGTTGAGGCTGACTTTGTCGTGTTGATGCTCGTGCATCGCTATAGCTGTGCATGTTGGGCGCTGGGACGAGAAATCTCGCTCAGCGCCACGCCCGCGCTGTGACCGTCCTTGGCCTGCGCAATATCGCCGAGCGCAATAATGCCGACCAACCGCTTTTCGCGATTGAGTACGGGCATGCGACGGACCTGAATCTCGCCCATAGTTGCCATGACCTCGTCGAGATCCTGATCTTCGAAGCAGTACTTCACCTCGGCAGTCATGACGTCCCGGATCCGCGCCTCCGGTCCGCGGCCCATGCCGACGCCGCGAACAGCGATATCGCGGTCGGACACCATGCCGACGAGGCGGTCATTCTCGGTGACCGGCAGCAGTCCGACGCCAAGCGCGCCCATTGCCTCTGCCGCATCCTTCAAGCTGTCTTCGGGAGTACAGAGCTGAACGTCGGGGGTCATCGCATCGCAAACTCTCATGGCAGACCTCGCTGTCGTCGTTTACCGCCTAACCGATGTTGCGGACCGGCGTTCCTTCGGGCCGCAGGATTTTCAAGGCGCGACGGGACGGCGGCTACGACCGGGAACCAAGTCGGGTTGTCGTGCGTAGTCTCGGGTGAGACGATGCCAGGCGGGAGCGAAAAATGCCGCTCTACCATTTCGATCTCGTCAACACCAAGACGGTTGCGGATCAAGGCGGCGCGGAACTCGCTGACGATATCGCCGCGATGGATTCGGCCGACAACATCGCGCGGCGCCTGCTCGGCGAACACCCGGACCTGAAGAACCGGCACTACTCGATCCTCGTCACCAACGAAGACGGCGACGAGATTTGCCGATTGCCGCTGGACATCATCCACTAGGTAAGGCGCGCCGCGCCTATGACCGACCTCATCGCGAGATCAACGACAACTCGATGGTGCGTGCGCGCTTGTTTTGCTGAAAGGCGGAAATGGCGCGATTCGACAGCACAAGCCTGTTGTGCTGGCCCTGGCTGATCATGAAGGCGACTTTCTCGATCAGGAAGTGGTGTGCTTCCACGGGATCATCGATTTCGCCAGCCCGCCTGAGATAGTCCCACGCGATCTGTACCGCGCTCTCCAGCAGCACGGGGAAGGACTCGTCCTTGAACCATGCCGACATGTCGGTTCCTCGAATCTTACTGGGGAACCCGGTTTGGCGTGTTTGGTTCCTAAGTCTTCTCGCGATCTATTGAGCATGGATGGCGAAACGCACGAACTTGCGTCCACGGCGGTAGGAACCGGTTCGGGCGGCGCCGGGTTGAGCCGACAAGTCAATCCAAGGAGATACCGATGAAGAAGATCATTCTGGCCTCTGCATGCGTTCTGGCATTGTCTGCCGGCGGCGCACTCGCGCAGCAGGCGCAGCCCGCGCCGGGCGCGTCCAGCCAGGGCAATGTCGGGCCTGGCGCGACGCCGCATACGAGTACGCACCCCAGCAAGAAAGGCATGACGACCGGCGCTGGCGGCGGCTCGAGCCGCGCGGCCCATCCTTCCAGCCAAGGTCCCGGCACCAGCGGCAACAAGGGCAAGCAATCGGGCGGCCAATATTAGATCGATGCGATGAAGAAAATGCCGGCCATGAGCCGGCATTTTTTCTCAGCCGGGGCTCTACGCGGTTGGCGTGGTTCCTACTTTCTCCCTTCGATCAATTGTCGCAGCGTAGCCGCGTCGGCGGGCGCGGCGCTCTTCTGGTCGTTGTCGAAATAGACGTAGACGTCGCAGCCCTGCTTCTTCCAGGAGCGGATGCGCTTGGCCCACTCGGCCAAGGTCGCGCTGCGATAATGACCCTTGTATCGGCCGCCAGGGCCGTGGCCTCTGACGTAGACGAAATCGGCGGTGCGCTTCCACGGCGCTGGCGCGTCGTGATGGTCCGAAATGCAGAGCGAGATGTTCGCATCGGCCAGCAGCCGCATGACATTCGGGGCGTACCAGCTCGGGTGCCGGAATTCGAAGCTGTAGCGGCGCTTCCTCGACAGCAGCTTGAGGAAGGAGGCGAGGCGATCCGGCTTAGCCTCAAACTGCGGCGGCAGTTGAAACAGGATGGGACCGACCTTGTTGCCCAGTAGCGACAGGCGATTTTCGAGCAACTCGAGGCTGTTCACGGAATTCTCCGACAGACGCTTCCAATGCGTGATGAACTTGGACGCCTTCCAGGCGAAGACAAAATCCTGATCCGTCTGCTCGCGCCAGCCCTTCACCGCCTCCGGCGTCGGCGTGCGATAGAACACGCCGTTCAATTCTGTGGTCGGAAATTGGCTTGCGTAGTAGCGAAGCTGATTCTTGAGCGGCAGGCCCTTCGGGAAGAACGGCCCGCGCCAAGATTCGTAATGCCAGCCGGATGTCCCGATCAGAATGCGCGCCATTGTGTCCTAGCGAACCGTCACTTCTCTTTCCCGGCAAGACGCTCTCCAGGGGAGCGCAACGAACCACTGAAAACAGTTGGTCCGCGAGAGGGTTCCAACAGGCAACGGTGCCCGATGAACGGCTTGCTGGGAACCATGCTCTGACCGCGCGGTTAGCCAGATCGATTGCCAATCATCTTCGCTTGAGGTGCTGCCGTGGATGCCACGACCCGAGAGCGTAGGCCGTCCGCGGAAGAAACACGGCCTCCGGAACGCTCCCCCGAGCAGAAGCCTGAACTCAGGGACGTCAACGAAACGCGGGACAGTCCGCCAACGGCGCCCGACAAGCCATCGATGCTCGATCGGTTCCGCGAGCACTGGCTGTTGGCGATCGCGGGCGCCTGCGTTCTCCTGGCTGCGCTGATTGGCGGCGGCGTCTATTGGCTCGAGGTCCGTGATTACGAATCGACCGACGATGCTTTTGTCGCCGCCCGCAGCTTCTCGGTTGCTCCGAAGGTCGGCGGCTACCTTGTCGACGTGCCCGTCACGGATAACCAGCACGTCAATGCGGGCGATCTGCTCGCCCGTATCGACGATCGCGACTACAGGATCGCGCTCGACCAGGCCGAGGGGCAGGTTGCCGCAGCGCGGGCCAACATTACCAACATCGAGGCCCAGATCGCCAGCCAGCAGGCCCAGATCGATCAGGCGAGAGCGCAGCTCTCGCAGGCCGAAGCGCAACTGCAATTCGCGCAGCAGGAAGCCGCACGCGCCGAGGATCTCCTGCAGAAAGGCGCCGGCACGTTGCAACGCGAGCAACAGACCAAGTCCGATCTCGAAGCGCAGCAGGCCAATACTACCCGTGCGACGACGGCGGTAACCGTCGCAGAGCTTGGGATCAAGCCGCTGCAGGCCCAACGCGAGAGCGCCAAGGCCTCGCTGCAGCAGGCGGAGGCGCAGCGCGATCAGGCCAGGCTCAATCTCCAATACACCAATGTCACAGCGGCCCAGTCCGGACGCGTCGTCAAGCTGAGCGGCGCCAAGGGGACGTATGCGACGGCCGGGCAGAGCATCATGATGTTCGTGCCCGACGAGGTCTGGATCGTGGCGAACTACAAGGAGACCCAGCTTCGCTATATGCGTCCGGGCCAACCCGTCGAGTTCAGGATCGACGCCTATCCGGATCGCAAGCTGACCGGACACGTCGACTCGGTGCAGCCGGGCTCGGGCACGGCGTTCAGCCTGCTGCCGGCAGAGAACGCCACCGGCAACTACGTCAAGGTCGTGCAGCGCGTGCCGGTGAAGATCGTGGTTGATCATTGGCCCGCCGACGTCCCCGTCGGCCCCGGCATGTCGGTCGTGCCCTGGACGAAAGTACAATGACGGACACGACCCAGGCCGGCGGCTGGTCGCCGGAGCGCTCGGCGGCCGGCGGGCACAATCCTTACCTGATCGCCTTCGTCGTCTCGATCGCGACCTTCATGGAGGTGCTGGACACGACGATCGCCAACGTCGCGCTGCGCCACATCGCGGGCGGGCTGGCCGTCGGGATCGACGAGAGCACCTACGTCATCACCAGCTATCTTGTCGCCAACGCGATCGTGCTGTCGATTTCGGGCTGGCTCGCCACCGTGATCGGGCGCAAGCGCTTCTATATGATCTGCGTGGCCACCTTCAGCGTGGCCTCGCTGCTGTGTGGATTTGCCTGGAGCCTGGAATCCCTGGTGCTGTTCCGTATCCTGCAAGGACTCGGTGGAGGAGGCATGGCGACCTCCGAGCAGGCGATCCTCGCCGACTCCTTTCCGCCGGCCAAGCGCGGGCAGGCCTTTGCGATCTACGGCGTCGCCGTAGTGGTGGCGCCGGTGATCGGGCCGACCCTCGGCGGCTGGATCACCGATACCTATTCCTGGCACTGGGTGTTTCTGATCAACGTGCCGATGGGATTGCTCTCGCTGTTCCTGGTGGGATCGCTGGTCAGCGAACCGTCGGGCGCTGAGGAAGAGCGGCGCGAACTGCTCCGCAATGGCATCCGCGTCGATTATGTCGGCTTCGCGCTGGTCGCGGTCGGACTCGGCTCGCTCGAATTCGTGCTCGACGAAGGCCAGCGCAACGACTGGTTCGGATCGAACATGATCCTTGGCTTCGCACTGATTTCGGCCTTCTGCCTGCTGGCGCTGATCCCCTGGGAGCTGACGCGCAAGGACCCGATCGTCGATCTTCGCCTGCTTGGCCGCCGGCAGTTCGCCGCCTGCTTCCTGGTGATGCTCGGCACCGGCGCGGTCTTGATTTCGACCACCCAGATCCTGCCGCAACTGCTTCAGGCCGAGCTGGACTATACCGCGATGCTCGCGGGCCTCGTGCTCTCCCCGGGTGGCATCTTCACCCTGCTGATGATGCCGATCGTCGGCAGGCTCGTGAGCATCGTGCAGCCGAAATACCTGATCATGGTTGGCGCGACGATCGTGATGCTCTCGATGTGGCATCTTACGGGGCTCACCGAGGACATGACCTATGGCTACGCCGCGTGGTCACGCATCTTCCTGGGCATCGGCCTGCCGTTCCTGTTTCTGCCGGTGACGACTGCCTCCTACGACGGCGTGCCGCCGGATAAAACCAACCAGGCTTCCGCGCTGATCAACGTCGCCCGCAACATCGGCGGCTCGATGGGAGTAGCGCTTGCGCAGACGGTGTTGGCGCAACGCCAGCAATTCCATCAGAGCCGGCTGGTCGAACACGCCGCGCCGTCCGACATCGGTTACCAGCAGACCATCGATGCGATGACGCGCTATTTCCAGGCGCAGGGCTCCAATGCTTCCGACGCGGCCTCGCAGGCGATCGCCTGGGTCGGTCAGACATTGCAGCGCCAGGTCGACTTCCTCGCCTATATCGATGTGTTCTGGACGCTCGCCGTCATCGGCGCCCTGATGATCCCGCTCGCGCTGAGCATGCGCTCGATCGATCTCAACGCGCCGGCAAGAGGGCATTGATGGCCAAATCGTCGCAACCACAGACGCGATTGTGAAATGAGCCTGCCAAAGTTCTGCGCTATGGATCAGCGTTCGCGAGATCGTTGTCTCGCGTGAGGATGTGAAATGCCCTGGAATCCAGTTGCAGCGAGCGTCGCGATTGCGGCCTTGCCTGTGTTGATGAATGCGGCTGCTGCCAGCGCACAGCCTGCTGTGCTGAAGGGGCAGGAAGCCTTTGGCGATTGGCGGAGCGACAAGCCCGGCACCTTGCGCCTGATCACGCCGCAGGATCTGCCCAAACCCGGCGCGACGCCATCGAGCGCGAACATGTCGCGGGTCGCGCCGCGAACGGCCTCGGCAATTCCCCAAGTGCCGCCGGGGTTCAAGGCCGACCTGTTCGCCGACGGCTTGAACGGGCCGCGCATCATCAAGACCGCGCCGAACGGCGACATCTTCGTCGCCGAGACGCGCGCCGGGCGCATCCGTCTGTTGCGTGCCGCCGATGGTGCGACCAAACCCACGATCAACGAAGTCTACGCTACCGGCCTCGATCGTCCGTTCGGCATCGCCTTCTTTCCGAGTGGCGACAACCCGCAATGGCTCTATCTCGCCAACACCGGAAGCGTGGTCCGCTTTGCCTATCGCAATGGCGACCTCAAGGCTTCCGGAAAGCCGGAGACAGTCGTCGCCAAGCTGCCGCACGGTTGGGGCCATTCGACTCGCGACATTGTCTTTACGCCCGACAATAAGCGGATGCTGGTCTCGGTCGGCTCGGCAGGCAATTCGGGGGAGGGCATGGGTACCCCACCGGGTGGCTTGGAAGCCTGGAAGCGCGAGCGCCCGCTCGGCGCCGCCTGGGGCAACGAGACCGACCGCGCGGCGGTGCTTGCCTTCGATCCTGACGGCAAGAACCAGCGCACCTTTGCCACCGGTATCCGGAACTGCGTCGGGCTTGCGATCCAGCCGCAAACGGGCGTGCCCTGGTGCTCGACCAATGAGCGCGATGGTCTCGGCGACAACCTCGTGCCCGACTATGTGACCCGCGTCCGCGAGAACGCGTTCTATGGCTGGCCGTGGTTCTACATCGGTGCCAATCAGGATCCGCGGCACGCCGGCGCGCGGCCTGAGCTGAAGGACAAGGTCACGGTCCCCGACGTGCTGCTGCAGGCGCATTCGGCTTCGCTTGGCCTCACGTTCTATGATGGCCAGAATTTTCCCGCCGAGTATCGCGGCGACATCTTCGCGGCCCTGCACGGCTCGTGGAACCGATCGAAGCGCACGGGCTACAAGGTGATCCGCATCCGGTTGCGGGACGGCGTGCCGACGGGCGAATACGAGGACTTCGCGACCGGCTTCGTCATCAACGATTCCGAAGTCTGGGGACGCCCGGTCGGCGTCGCCGTGGCACGCGACGGCGCGCTGCTCATCACCGAGGACGCCAACGGCACGATCTGGCGGATCAGCCGTTAAAGCGTGATGACTTTTCTTCGAATCGTCATCCCGCTTTAGCGCTTTGTTTGAGCATGATCTTTTTCGGAAAATCGGTGCCCACTTTTCCGGATCATGCTTTAACGTCTCAGCCTTGCCCGTCGCTGAGCCCGTATTCCTCGTAGATCGCCAGCGGATCGGCGTCGGGAAACAGCCGGCACTTCGCTTGCGCCAGATGCAGGGTGACGGTTCCGCGATCGCAGCCAGCGGCAAGCAGCTTTCGGATGTCTTCCATATGCGGTCGCGGCTGGTGTTTGGGCGGAAGCTGCTCGAGGGCGACGAGCGCCGTCGCCAGCGCCTCGGTGATGACCCATTCGTCGTGGCCGGTGATTCCCTTTCTCGGCATCGCCACACCTCCCGCATTGGAGCAAGGTACATTCTAGCGTAAAGCCAAGGCGTACCGCCATTGTTGGATTGCATCCAGGGAGGCAGATGCCTAGGACGTGCACACCATTTCCGGCACAGCATCATGCAGCAATTAAGGCTTCTGGCCGACGATCTCACCGGCGCGCTCGACACGTCTGCTGAATTTGTGGGCGCGCTGGACCCGCTGGACGCGGCCTGGCGCGCGGACTCGATCACGGACCGGCACGGCAGTTTCGCCATCGACAGCGGCACGCGGGAGCTCGGGGCCGAGCAGGCGTTTGCCATCGCGCGGGAACTGGCGCCGCTGCTTCGGGGCGCCGGCATGGCCTACAAGAAGATCGACAGCCTGATGCGCGGTCCCTGGGCGGCGGAGCTCAATGCTTGCCTGCGCTCCGGCTTCTGGGACGCCTGCATCGTGGCGCCGGCGTTTCCTCACGAGGGACGCTGCACCCGCGCCGGCCGCCAGTTCGCGAAGGGCCGGACGGGAGCTTTCAGCCGGTCGGCGAGAGCATCCTCGACCAGCTTCGCGGGCAGGGCATCGAGACGCGGTCGGGGCGCTACGACGACGCGCTTCGCCCGGGTGTCAGCCTGATCGAAGCGATCGAATATGCGGAGCGGCTGGCGGGGTAGGAGTAGTGCCGGCCGCTCGCTTCTGATGCCCTGTAGGATGGGTAGAGCGCAACGAAACCCATCGCGATCGAGCAAGCCGCGCGAATGATGGGTTTCGCTGCCCTCTACCCATCCTACTGTCGTCCCGTCGAAAGACGGGACCCATAACCACAGGCAGGTGTTGTGGCGGGGGCAAGTGGTTGCAGCGGAGCGCACTAGAGAGGCCTGTGATTATGGGTCCCGGGTCCCGGCTACGCCAAGGGGCTTCGCCGCGGCGCGCGAGCCCGGGACGACGGGAGGAGATTTTTGATTCAAATGTCAAACAGCCTCTCCGCGGTCATCGTCCGCGAAGGCGGACGATCCAGTATTCCAGAGGCAGCGGTGCTTGAGCCGAGAGGCCGCCGGATACTGGATGCCCCGCCTTCGCGGGGCATGACGATGAAGTGTGGTAAGAGGATATGAGTTCGCGTTCTCGCGGCACCTGCTGCCCGAGCTTTGCGTCACTTTCCACCCTCTTCGATATCAGAGGGCGCAGGGAAAGCCGGGTGCCGGTTGCACCCATGGGTCCCGTGCAACAAAAAGCACGGGGGTAGGACCACAGGTTCAACCGAAGCATTCCGGCTTTCCCTGCGCGATGGTGTTACGGCTTCCTTCGTGCTCTCCCCGGTGACCGGGCTTTCTTGCCACCGTCGACGGCGGGATACTTCCCGCCAACTTAGCGCCAGCGTCGGGGCGCCAGGACCACACGACTTCGCCGTCCGCTGATGTTGCGTTCGTCTATCGCAACAGCCGCGTCCACCGCATCTCACCGCAACGTTCGTGACGATCGCGATCCGCCCCTCATCTTGGGTGAGACGCGCGGAGTTAAATCACTGATTTGCCCGACGGCGAAAGCGGAATGTTTTTTGCGCGAGGGCTGGACAGACTTTTCGCTGATTTGCCCGTCGGGTTGATTTGTCGCACCCGTTGCATCCACATCGTCATTACTTCGCTGCGCTCGCAATAACGGAGAGTGAGGGGCGCGGTTGCCCCGAGCCGGTTGTGGGTGATAGAGAGCCGGCCTATGGAGCGGCGGGCTTTTCTTAAGACATTCGGAATAGGCGCGGTAGGTTTGGGCACAGCCTTTTGGGCTGGCAGCCGGAATACCATGCGCGGCGGCTGTTATCTTCAGCTCGGGACCAGCATCAGCGCGGGCACCGGCTCAACCCATGGCGGAGCGACACCAAGCATCATAGGTGAGCGGCTTGGAATGTTCGCCATCAATGGCGCCTTTCCGGGTTCGTCCGCCGGTCAACATAAATTGCCGTCGCTCAACCCTGTTTCACTTTACGCAATCGCCAACGCGATTTCCTCGGGCGATTGGTCTGCACAAAAACGAACCGGAGAACCGGTCCGTGACTCGTCCCTTGGTAACCTGCGAGCGATGAACCTTCCGAGCGTCACCCACATTGCCCTGGAGTACGGCGCCAACGACTTCCGCTATGACCGCCCGATCGGATCGGACGATGATGTCGGCAGCGACACCTTCAAAGGGGCGCTCAATCATTCGATCAGGCTCCTGCGGAATTCTTGCCCGACGGCGCGGATCTTTCTCATCACGCCCTGGTGGTTGCCAACCCAAGACGATCGCGACAGCGATGTACATCCGAACAAGCTCGGATATTTTCTTCGCGATTACATCGGCGCAATGCTGCGCGTAGCGGAAATAAACCGCGTCCCATGTCTTGATCTCTTCAACTCAGGAGGGGTCAGCAAAACCAACTATCGGGCTCTCACCCACGACGGGGTGCACCCGAACAACTGGGGCGTTCTGCTCCGGGCCGTCCAGATATCCTCATTCATTTCTACCAGCGTCTAGCGGTGGCGCAGGCGGGCGCTGCTCGGCCCAGGTGAGCAGCCCATCGAGCGCCGGACACAAGGATTGTCCCCAATCGGTCAGGCCGTATTCGACCTTCGGCGGCACCTGGTGATGGACGATGCGACGCACGATGCCGTCATTCTCCATCTGGCGCAGTTGCTGGATCAGCATCTTCTGCGAGATCCCCGGGATCGCCCGCTCGAGGTCAGAGAAGCGCAGCAATTTGCCGCTAAACAGGTGGAAGAGGATCACGAGCTTCCACCGGCCATCCAGCATCCTGAACGCCTTCTCCACGCCCTCGGCGGCGCTCGCGGCTGTGTACTCAACCTTACCCAAAAGTCAGTACCTTACCTTTTCGTGCGTTCTTGCGGTTTGGCGAAGCTACAAACACCTTTCCGGCTACGCAATCGCGATCCACGACCGCGTCGTTCCCGACGCGCAAAAGGAAAGGAAATCCGATGTCTCTCGATCTGCCGGGCCCAGTTGCCGCTTACTTTGCCGCCGACAGCCGCGATGGCGATGCCATCGCGCAATGCTTCAGCGAACGCGGCGTCGTGAAGGATGAAGGGCGCAAGCACGAGGGGCGCGCGGCCATCGCGCAGTGGAAGGCCGATGCATCGACCAAATACAACTATCCGAGCGAGCCGTTCGCTGTAGAGGAACGCGACGGGAAGATCGTCGTCACAGCGCATGTAGTCGGCGACTTTCCCGGTAGTCCGATCGATCTCAGATACTTCTTCGGGCTCGATGGCGACAAGATCGCCTCACTCGAGATCCTTCCCTGAGGTCGGAGCGAGCGACAGCAATTGCTGCTGTCTAGGTTCGATCGCGCTCGCCGGCGAGGGCTGTTTCGTGGCCAGCCGCCGGCCCACGGCAATGAAGGGTTTCTCGATATAGCGCCAGGAGAGCCAGGCCATCGGCGTCGTCAGCGCGACCGCTACAATCGTCATCACTGATATCGCGAGCAGGACCGGCAGTCCCCTCGCATCGAGCAGCCGGGCGGCGAGCCACATGCCGATCGGGTGAAGCAGATAGAAGCTGTAAGAGATACGGCCGTAGAAACGGACCGGACGGAGATCGAGAACGGCAAAGAGGCCGATCGAGCTTCGAAAGGCGACCAGCAGCACCAGCAGCGAGGAGCTCAAGGTTTCCAGCGCGATGATCGGCGCGGTTTGTTTCTGTGATCCGCAGAAGCAGAACAAGACGATGGCCGCGATCGACAGGGTCCAGGCAGCGGCCGAGCGGAGCCGCTCGGCCGTCCGCTCGCCCTGCATCTGCAGGAGAATGCCGGCGACGAAGGCGTAGAGCGGCGCGAGGTTGGAAATGCCCCCAAGCAAATGCACATAGGCGCCCCAGAAGGAGAGCCCGAACAGGACTGCGATCGACACCATGAGCGGCTGCGGGCCGAAGCGCTGGAAAATCCAGACCGACAGCAGGATGACCGGCGTCGCGAAGCACTCGACCGTCATCGACCACATCACGCCGTTGATGTCATGGCGGACCATGATCGCGTTGAGCACGACGTTGAGCGGATCGAATTTCCCCTCGTAGCCGACATAGAAGCCGTATTGATGGTGCAGCAGCGTCAGCAGAGCGACCACCGCGATCGCCGCGGGGAAGAGCCGGAACAGGCGATGTCGCAGAAACGTGATCGGGTTCGGATTGTTCTGCAGCGAGCGCGCCAGCACGAAACCGCTGAGCACGAAGAACATCACGACCGGCGCCATGCCCGTGACGTAGGTGTCGGTGAACTGGCTCGTCATGTGATAGCCGACGACCGAGACGGCTGCGATGCCGCGCAGCGATTCAAGGCGAGGCAGGAAGCCGAGCTTTCCTGTCTTGCTTGTGCTCACCTGTGCATCAGGGACCGCCGCCATCATTGTCGCGTAACATTCCGCGCGGAGCTTGGCTACTGCGGCGTGCCAGGCACGTGTTCACTAGCCCTGTTCACTAACCTTTGGGGCCGGAGGCGCCGTCGATCCATTGTCGCGTCTCCTCGTCGGTCCAGCCGGGCACGGCGAATCCTTTGGGTGGGGGCGGGACAACGGGCTGTTCGAGACGAAAGTGCCGCTCGGGATGTCTGACGCGGCGCACCGTCGCCGCGTCGGCGGCGGCGCACAGCATGATCAGCACGCCCAAGCAAAGAGCAAGTCGCATCGGATATCCTCCGCTCCGACCGTGTGTTCGAGCAACACGAGCGCGGCCGGCAATGCAGAAGTTGGCCGCAGTAGGCTTCCCAAAATGCGCACTGTTTTTCACGAAAGCGGCAACGATCCGCCTTCCGATGCATCCGCTGTTCGCAGCCGATACGGCTATCCAGCCGGCCTGCCGGGCGCGAGCCTGGCGGCGAGATAGAGGCGGTTCATCAATCTTAGCTGCTCGGGCGCGCCGGGGGTCGTTGGCGCGTCCTTCATGGTCATGCCGACCATCGTCTTCATGTTGTTGAGCACGACCGCGGCGATGTCCTCGGCCTCGTGCTCGTCGAGGCCGGGCGCGCAACGCTTCAGCGCTGTCTTGATCCCGGCGAGTGTCTGGCTGCGGAAGCGAAGGCGGATCTCGGTCCAGTCGGTGCGAGAATCCAAGAACGCGGTGACTGCGCGGATCTGCGGATAGAGCTTGGCCAGGAGATCGATGAGGATGTCGGCCAGTTGCTCCGGACTGGCGTCGGCGGCGCGGGCGAGGATCGCGTCGTATTCCGCCCGCAGCACCTCGGCATAGTGCTGCATCAAGGCGTCGGCGACAGCGTCCTTGTTCGGAAAGAAGCGATAGAGTGAGCCGATCTTGGCGTCCGCCCGTGCGGCGATCTCCGCCATGGTCGCGGCCTCGAAGCCCCGTTCCTGAATCACCTCGGCCGCAGCATGCATGAGCTCGGCGACGCGCTGACGGCCGACCTCGCGCTGCGGCTGGAGCGGTTTGCGGTCCTGACTTGACAAAGTTGAGGATATCCTCAAATAGAGTGGTGCGTGCTTGAGCTTTCCCTCAAGTATTTAACCGCTCCCCACGCGCCCGGCAACGGGTGGGGAGGCTGCCATCTGGCGAAAGGACATCCCATGCTCATCCTGCCCGCTGCGACCACGGCATTGATCCTGATCGACCTTCAAAAAGGCATCGTCGGCCTGCCGACCGAGCCCCATTCCGGTGCGGCCGTCCTTGCCCGGGGACAGGAGCTGGCCCGGCACTTCCGCGCGGCCAAGGCGCCCGTCGTCCTCGTCAACGTCGCCTTCTCGCCCGACTTCAGCGACGCGCTGAAGGCGCCGGTCGACCAACCGATGCAAGCGCCGCCCGGCGGCTTTCCCGAGGGCTGGTCGGAGCTGGCCGATGGCCTCGCCGAACCGTCGGATATCAGGATCACCAAGCGGCAATGGGGCGCATTCTACGGCACGGAGCTCGATCTGCAGCTCCGCCGGCGCGGCGTGACCACCGTGGTGATTGGTGGCATCGCTACCAATATGGGCGTCGAATCCACCGCGCGTTCCGCGCATGAGCATGGCTATGAGGTCGTGCTGGCGGAAGACGCGAGCGCCAGTCGTTCGGCCGACATGCATACCTTTGCCTTCGAGCACATTTTCCCGCGGCTTGGCCGCGTGGCAAAAGCGGCCGAGATCGAGCTGCAGCGGTGAACGAGCCGCAAGCCTATCTCCCGCTCCAACCGCTGCCGGTCACCGTCCGCTGGGCGGTGCTGTTCGCAGCCTCGCTCCTGCTCGCCGGCGTGCTGCAGTGGGTGAGGCTGCCTGCCGCCTTGCTGCTGGGGCCGCTGGCCGCGGCCGCGCTGGTGCAGATGGGCGGAGGGGCGGTGAGGGTGCCCCGCCTGCTGATCGTCGCCGCCCAGGCAATTATTGGCTGCCTCGTCGCGCAATCGATCACGCCGGCAATCATCAGCGGCTTCGCGCGCTACTGGCCGATCATCCTCGCCACCGTAGCGCTTTCGGTCGGCGCAAGCGCTCTGATCGGCTGGACCATGAGCCGCTTGCGCATCATCCCCGGCACCACGGCGGTGTGGGGCATGCTGCCGGGCGCCGCCACGGTGATGATGGTGATGGCCGAGGCCCATGGCGCCGATTTCCGACTCGTTGCTTTCATGCAGTATCTGCGCGTCGTGCTGGTCGCCGCGGCGGCCTCGGTGGTGGCGCTATGGTTTGCGCACGGCGGTGGCGGGCGTTTCAGTGCCGGGCTTTTTCCGCCGGTCGACCTGACGAACCTCGGTGCCACCGCGGCCATCGCGCTCGTCGGAGCTGGTCTTGCCGCACGGATGCCGGCCGGCGTGCTCCTTGGTCCTCTCGTTCTCGGAGCGGTGTTCAACGTGCTTGGCTGGGTGAAGATCGAGCTGCCGCCACTGGTGCTGATCGCAACCTACGCGCTGATCGGCTGGAACACGGGCTTGCGCTTCACGCGCGACGTGCTGGCGACCGCTGCTCGCGCGCTGCCACAAAGCATCGGCGCAACCGCGATCCTGATGGGGTTTTGCGGCCTGCTGGCGTGGCTGTTGGTGGAGTTCCTGCACGTCGATCCGCTGACCGCCTATCTCGCCACCAGCCCCGGCGGCGTCGATGCCGCCGCGATCATCGCCGCCTCGACCAAGGTCGACACGTCCTTCGTCATGGCGCTGCAGACCGTGCGCGTGATCCTGCTGCTGTTCGTCGGTCCGTCGGTTGCGCGCTGGGTGGCGGGAACACTCGATCGCACGTCAGCCAGTCCGGGGCCGGATGGTGCGCCGGACCTTGGCAACCTTGATTGACTTGCGCGGCGTCGGCATCAGCCCGCGAACCAGACGGGCGGCCGCTGCTCCGGCGGTTTCCATGTAGGTTGGATCCCGATGCAGCAGGACGACGGCAAACGCGCCGTCCAATAGCAGGATAACCTGCCGCGCAAGCTGCCGCGCTTCCCGCGAGGCGACCGCATCTTCGAAGACGGAGCAAAGCCAGTCTTCGACGCGTTTCTTGTGCGCGCGGCCGATCACCATCGCCGGATGACCGGGCAGGTTGACCAGTTCGACCGAGGTGCGCAGGAAGCCGCAACCCTTCCATTTGGAATGGCGTGCCGACCGCGCCAGATTGCGAAAGATCGCTTCCACCTTGGCGGCCACGTCACCATCGGCCTCGGCAAACCAGCGCTTGAACAAAGCGAGATTTGGCTGGTCGCGGATCTCGAGATAGGCCGCGATCAGATCGTCCTTGCTACGGAAATGATAGTAGAGCGTCCGCTTGGTGAGCTTTCTCCGCCACGGCATCGACGCTGACGGCGCGGATGCCCTCGCCGTAGAACAACTTGCCGGCGGCTTGAAGGATGCGCTCACGCGTCGAACGGCCAGTCTCGCTCATAGCCCGATGTATACTAACCAGTGAATATACACAACGCCGCCCACCTCTTATCGTCGCGCACATGACCAAGGTGGCGTTGCGCATATCGATTGAGGATGGGATAGAAGTCACGATTCCCTGCCGGGATGGCGTAACGATTGGCGGCCATTTGTGGCTTGCGCCAGCCGGCCGCTCCGCCGGCAGCATCATCGTCAATGCGGCAACGGGAGTGGCTGCGCGCTACTACCACCGCTATGCATGCTTTCTGGCGAACCACGGCTTCGATGTCCTCACCTATGACTATCGCGGCATCGGCGCTTCGCGGCCGTCCCGCTTGAGAGGCTGCGGCTATCGCTGGCGCGACTGGGGCGAACTCGATTTCGAGGCGGCGCTTTGCTTCATGCACGAGTATAGGCCCCAGGCTCGCCTCATCGTCGTCGGCCACAGCATCGGCGGTTTCCTGCCGGGGCTCGCCGAAAGCGCCGGCTTGATCGAGCGGATGCTGACGGTCGGCGCGCAGTATGCTTGGTGGGGCGACTATGCGCCGCGCCGGCGGTCCGGCCTGTTCCTCAAATGGCATGTCGCCATGCCCATCATGACGGCGCTCTGCGGCTATTTTCCCGGCCGCAGGCTCGGCTGGCTGGAGGATCTGCCCGCCGGCGTCGCCAATGAATGGAGTTTTCGCAGGCCGCGCTTCGAGCACAGCCATCCGCGCGGCGAGAGGCAGGCCGTGCTCTCACGGATGGCGGCGGTGACGGCGCCCATCCTTGCGGTTGCCGTGTCGGACGACGAACTCGGCACCGTGCCCGCGATCCGCCGCACGCTCGGCTACTACACCGGCGCGCCGCGCACGGCTGTGCTGCTCGAGCCGCCCGACTACGGTCGCAAGACCATCGGCCATTTCAATCTGTTCCATGACACTCACGCGGCCGGCTTCTGGACCGACACGCTGCTGTGGCTCAGGGACGGCCGCAATCCCTGGCCGGGGCAAGTGCTTGCATCCGTCGGTCCCGGCGGGCCGTAGTCGAGAGGCAGAGCGCTTCGCCAAGCCTGCTTTCGGCCGTGTTCAACATGAGCTATGGCCGAAATTGGGTGATGGGGCTGATCAGGCGGCGCGGTTAGCTGGCGTCGTCGATTCTGCGACGCCGTCGGTAAATTTGACGCCGGCAATGACCCTTGGCAACTGATTTTCGCC
>NZ_JBVAPG010000123.1:0-24710 GCF_055413685.1 Bradyrhizobium sp. LeoA1Lang
GAATGCGGCGAACCGCCTCAAGCTTGAACTCTCGGCTGAAAACACGGGGGGATTTGTTGGGCATACGTTCTCCGTTAGAGAACTGTCCCTAATTTCCCGTGTCTCACTTTTGGGGGGCACTCCAGTGGAGCTACGCGGAAAGATCCCGGATTGCGCTGCGCTTCATCCGGGCTACGCAGCATTCGTGGGGATCAGTTCACCCGTGTCCAGGTCTGGCCGCCGCAGAACATGCCGCCGAAGGCGCAGCCCTGCACACGCAGGGTGTCGGAGCCCTTGAGCGCGATTGTCGAGTCATAGGTACTGCCGCTGTTCGGATCGAGGATGCGGCCGCTCCATTTGTCCTTGCTGGGCTTCATGTTGAGCAGGACCTGCTCGCCGTTCTGGTTCGACTGCTCGTCGACGGCATAGCCGCAGAGGTTGGCGCCGCACTGCTCGATGCGGACCTTGCCTTCCTTCTCCTCCGTCAGCCACACGCCGATCGGCGAATTGGCTTGCGCTGCCGCTGCCGGTGTCATGGGCTTCGCGACCGGCGCTGGAGTGGCTGTGGCGACCGTCGGAGCCGGAGGCGGAGGCGGAGCGGGCACCGCGGTCTGCTGGGTCTGCGGTGCCGGTGCGTTCGGCGCAACGGCTGCTGTCGCGGTCGAGGGTTCGGTGGAGGCCGCAGCCGGAGGCGGCGCAGCAGGAACGGGCGGCGGGGCGGCCGGTGCTGCGGCTTGCCCGGACTGAGCGGGAGCCGCCGGAGCTGGCGCGGACTGCGAATCGGTCTTCGCGTCCTGCTGCTGCGATTTCTGCTTGCGAGTGCCTTCCTCGCTCTTGGCGCGTTTGGATTTGCGGCCGGTATTGTCGTAGACGCCGGGGATCTGGACGGTGCCGCGATCGGGGTCGATGCGGATGGTGTGGCCACCATATTCGAAGGTGTACTGGGCCTGCGCTGCGGTGCTTGCGAGCAAAAGCGCAGCGATAGCCAGAAGCTTCTTCATGATGACCTCCAGAACGGGAATCCCCGGTCAGCGAAGCTGCACATCAGCAACCTGATGCAACGTGACCTAGATCACTTTCAAAACGTAAGTCGTGTACCAGCGGCTTTGGTTCAAACGGCTGGTCGCCAGTCTAGTTAGCGCTCATAAAGTGGTCAATTTTCCAGTCGAACGCGGCTGATGCTGCTGCATGGATCATTCGAACCAGGCGGCATAGATGCGCTTGAACGTGCCGTCCTTCATTGCGATGTCCAGCCATTGATCCACGAAGAACTTCAGCGGGACGTCGCGCTGCAGCCAGTAGGCCTTTTCCGCAAAGTCGAACGGTTGATCGGGATGCACCGCGCAGAGCACGCCGGGATGCAGTTTCTGCTGGTAGCGCGTCTCGGACGCATCCGTCATCATCAGGTCGGCATCGCCCTTGGCGATCTCGTCGAAGATCCTGGTATTGTCGTCGAAGACCTTGATCTCGGCGTTCTTCACATGCGCCCGCGCAAAGCGCTCGTTGGTGCCGCCGGGATTGACGATGACGCGCGTGCCGGCATGGTCGATTTCGGCAAGCGTCTGGTATTTGTTGACATCCGCGCAGCGGGTGATCGGCGTCTTGCCTTCGCGCACGATCGGGATTGAGAAGAAGCCTTTCTTCTGGCGCTCCAGCGTGATCGAGATGCCGCTCATCGCAATGTCGAAGCGGTCGGCTTCCAAATCGTTCGTCATCTGCGGCCAACCCGTTTTGACATATTCGACCTTGACGCCGAGCGCCTTGCCGAGCGCTTCCGCCACGTCGACATCGAATCCCCTGAAGCCGGGCGTCGTCCTGTCGACAAAGCTGAACGGCGCATAGTCCCCGGTCATGCCAACCCGCAGCGTGCCGCGCCGGATGATGTCGTCGAGCCGGGAAGGCGACGCTGCCGGCTGGCAGTGGGCGGAAGCCATCATCAGCATGGCGGCCACAAGGCCGACGAATGCGCGCAACATCAAAGTTCCTCCATCGATTGCCTCGATGATAGTCTGTTGGGACGGCTTTAGATGGAATGTGCGCGTCGAGCCAGTCAAAGGAAGTCAAATCGTGACAATCTCAGTTTACGAAGCATCGGTCGGCGTATTCGTGCCATATCTTCGCAATCTTTCCGGGCTGCTCGATCACGCGTCCGCCTACGCAAGGACGCGAAACATCGATCCTGCCGTGCTGCTCGGCATGCGGCTCTATCCGAACATGTACGGTCTCAGGCAGCAGGTGGGCGAAGCCAATCGCCATGCGATCGCCTGTTGCGCGCTGCTGGCCGGGCACGAGCCGCTCAGGTTCGGCGACATCGAGCCTGATCTTGATGAGCTCAAGCTCAGGATCGCAGCCACGATCGATTTCGTCCAAAGCCTGCCGCGTGCTGCGATCGACGAGGCCGGCGACAAGGAGGTGGTGTTCACCTTCAAGAGCGGCGCGCAGCGCACCTTCACCGGGCGGTCGCTGCTGCTTGGCTTCAGCGTGCCGCAGTTCTTCTTTCACGTCACGACCGCCTACGACATCCTGCGTCACGCCGGCGTCGATCTCGTCAAGAAGGATTTCCTGGGGCCGCCAAGACCGGCGTAGCTGGGGGGAGCTTCGGTTCTGATTGAATCAGAACCGAAGCTCTAAATTCTTGTTTCGACGCGTTTTCTGCGCAGATAAGTCTACGCAATCTGCGTAAACTTGATTGCTACGCGAACCGGTATCCACTTCGCCCGAAAACGCTCTATATCTCGCCGCCTTCCTCGCGGACCAGGCTGGCGACGGCGGCGCGGCTGGCCATTTCCTGCTTCAAAACCTCAAAGCGATGATGTGCGTCGACCTCGCGGTCATCCACGAACCTGATCGCGGCCTCGCGATCCATCGGGCCGCTCACCAAGGGCTTCGAATTCTCGCCGATGGTCTCGTCGACATAATACTGGCCATCCTGCTCGCGCACCGTCCATTTGAAGCGGAGGGCGGCCATCGGGCCGGGGCCGACTTTGGAATAGCCATGGGCTTCCAGCGGTGGCGGGCTCGCGGGCTCCTCTTCGACCGCCGCCGGCTCGGCCTGCGGCTTCTCGATCGGCGGGGGCGCGTGCTGCTCGTCCAAAATGCTGGCGATGGCGGCAAGCGCATTATCGGTAGGATCGCTCTGGCTCAAAATCTCTTTCCCTGGGGTTGGTCGGCAAAGATGGTTGCCGACACTTCCCGTCTACTCAACCCCGGAATGAGGCTGAGTTTTGGCCCTGCGGCAGCTTTTCCCTTACGCACATACCGGCGGACGCTTGTCCTTCCAAGGCCGCACCTGCTCGAGCTGGCCAGCGAGGCGGAACAGCCTTGCTTCGTCGCCAAGCTTGGCGGCGAACATCATGCCGAGCGGCAGGCCGTCCTTGCTCCAGGCCAGCGGCACCGACATCGCAGGCTGGCCGGACATGTTGAACATCGAGGTACCCGGCATGTAGCGCCGCAGGAGCGGACCGATCTGTGCCAGGTCGTCCGACATGGTGTTGATCTCGCCGAGCCGGATCGGCGGCGTGCACAGCGTCGGACTGAGGAACACGTCGCAGCCCTCGAAGAAGATCGCGAGGCTGCGCGAGATTTGGAACGCCGCGAGCTGCGCGGCGATGTAGTCCGCCGACGTGATATTTTGTCCGTTGTGGGCGCTTGCCAGCGACAGGACTTCCAGATCGTCTCCCGTCACCGTGCGGCCGATGCGCTGCTCGATTGCTCGCACGCTGACCGCAGTGTTGCCGCTGACAATCGTCGTCATCACCGTGGATGGATCGGCGGGAAGGGTGGGGGCGCGCTCCTCGACATGATGGCCGAGGTCGGCGAGCAGTTTTGCGGTGTCGCGGACGGCTGCGGCAACCTCCGGGTCGATCGCCTCCCCATAGGGCGATTTGTCCGTGAAGGAGATGCGAAGCTGGCCGGGATCGCGGCTGACTTCCTGCGAGAACGGACGCGCCGGGGGCGGCGCGACATAGAGGCTCCATGGCTCCGGACCGTGGATCGCGTCCATCATCACGGCGCTGTCGCGCACGCTGATGCTGACGACATGCGAGGTCGAAAAGCCGCCCCAGCCCTCGCCACGATCGGGACCGACCGGATTGCGGGCCCGGCTCGGCTTCATGCCGAACACGCCGCAGGCAGAAGCCGGGATGCGGATCGAGCCGCCGCCATCGCTGGCGTGCGCCACGGGCAGGATGCGTGCGGCGACAACGGCGGCGGCGCCGCCTGAGGAGCCGCCGGAGGAATGCGCGAGATTCCAGGGATTGCGGGTCGGCCCGAACAGGCGCGTCTCCGTGGTCGGCATCAGCCCGAATTCGGGGCTCGCGGTCTTGCCGAAGATGGTCACGCCGGTGTCGAGGAAGCGCTGGGTGAGGGTGCTGCTGTGGTCCGCGACGAAATCCCTGTTAACGCTGGCGCCGGAGGTCGTGCGCGTTCCCTGCAGGAGGTCGAGGTCCTTCAGAAGGAACGGCACGCCCGTGAAGGGTCCGTCCGGCAACCCTTTGTCGATCTGCTGCTCGGCATAATTGTAGTGCTTGACGACGACGGCATTGATCTCCGGATCAACCTTGGCCGTGCGGGCGATCGCTTCGTCTAGCAGTTCGCGCGGGCTGACCTGCTTGTTGCGGACCAGCTCGGCGAGGCCCACCGCGTCGTAATTGCCGAATTCCTTGAAAGCCATATTCCACACCTAGAGCGAACGACGCGCATTCGTCTCTATCCCTCTTGCTGGAGCATGACCTTTCGGAAGCAGCGGTATCCACAGGCCATGCGCTGATGACGGGCCGATCGTTGTCGGCCCGTCCGAAGATAGACGGTTTTAACGGATTAGTTGAGCACGTCCTGGTTGATCACGTTCTGCCGCACCGGCGCGCCGTCAAGGACGCTCAGGATGTTGCGTGCGGTCTGCTCGCTCATCCGGTCGACGGCTTCGACCGTGACGCCGGCAACGTGTGGCGCCATGATCACGTTCGGCAGGCTGTGGAGGGCCTGGCCGACCGGTGGCGGCTCCTGCTCGAACACGTCAAGGCCGGCGCCGGCAAGCCTGTCCGATACCAGCGCGTCGTGCAGCGCCTTCTCATCGACGATGCCGCCGCGGGCGGTGTTGATGAGATAGGCGGTCGGCTTCATCAGCTTGAAGCGCGCCGCGTTGAACATGCCGATCGTTTCCGGCGTCTTCGGGCAATGGATGGTGACGAAATCAGCGCGTGGCAGCGCCGCGTCGAGATCCGGCACCGCCTCGCAGCCCGCGGCCGCGATTTCGCTCACCGGCTTGTAGGGATCGTAAACCAGCACCTGCATTTCCATCGCGAGGCACCGTTTGGCCGTGCGGGTGCCGATGCGGCCGAATCCGACGATCAACACCGTCTTGCCGTAGAGATCGAAGGGCAGCACGCCGAGCCGGTTCGCCCAGGCGCCATCCTTGACGACAGCATGCATTTCCTGCGCGCGCTTGGCCAGCGTCAGCATCATGAACAGGGCGTGTTCGGCCACTGACGGCGAGTTCGCCGTGCCCGCCACCATCAGCGGCACCTTGCGGCGCGAGAGCGCCGGGACGTCGACCGCGTCGTAACCGACGCCGATCCGCGTCACCACCTTCATATCTCCGGACGCTTCGAGCTCCGGCTCGCCGAAACGGGTGGCGCCAAGCGCGACACCATGGACCGGGGCATGCTGCTTCAGCAAGACCTCGAAATCCCTGGCGGAGATCAGGTTGGGAAATTCGACGAGTTCGATGTCGTCCCGTTCGTTGAGGAGAGCCCGCGCCCCCGGTGAGAAAGTTTGTGTGACAAAAATCTTCTTCTTGTTGGTCGTCATTTCCTGCCCTTGGCTGTTACGTCTTGCGTGGTCAAATCATGGTCCGATTCCATGGAATCGGACCATGATCCTATCTCTTTATTTGAGCATGGCCTTTTCGGAAAACCGATTTCCACTTTTCCGGGCCTTGCTCTAGAGGACGACGCCGGTCACCTCGTTTAGCAAATGCATGTTGTTGAGGTCCACAGCCAAGCGGAGCGGGGCACCATCCTGCGCGCCGGCATTCGGATTGACCCGGCCGCAGATCTGGGCGCCCTCGAGGGTGAAATAGACCAGGGTCTCCATGCCCATTGGCTCAGTGACGTCGAGCACGGCGTCGAACGGCTCGACTCCCGGGTGCAGATGCGGCCGGGCCTCGGCGATGTGTTCCGGCCTGATTCCGAGCAGGAGCTTGTCGGTGCGGGGCACGGCCTGGTAGCGGGCCGCACGTGCGGGCGGTAACGGGAAGGCGAGGCGGTCGGTCAGGCGCACATGCAGCCGCCCGCCGACATCCTCGAGTCGGCAGGGCACGAAGTTCATCGCGGGCGAGCCGATGAAGCTGGCGACGAAACGGGTCGCCGGCTTGTGGTAGAGCTCGTTCGGCGCACCGATCTGCTCGATGCGGCCATGATTCATCACTACCACGCGGTCGGCGAGCGTCATCGCCTCCACCTGGTCGTGGGTCACATAGACGGTGGTGGTGCGGACCTTCTGGTGCACCTTCTTGATCTCGATCCGCATCTGCACGCGCAATTTGGCATCGAGGTTGGACAAGGGTTCGTCGAACAGGAACACCTTGGGATTACGCACGATGGCGCGGCCCATGGCGACGCGCTGGCGCTGGCCGCCGGAGAGCTGCTTCGGCTTGCGGTCGATCAGGTCGGTGATGTCGAGCATGCGCGCCGCTTCCGTCACCCGGCTCTTGATCTCGGCCTTGGGATAGTGCTTCAGCCGCAGCCCGAAGGACATGTTCTCGGCCACCGTCATATGCGGGTAGAGCGCATAGTTCTGGAACACCATCGCGATGTCGCGGTCCTTCGGCGGCACGTCGTTGACGATGTCGCCGCCGATCGTGATGTCGCCGTCCGAGATGTCTTCCAACCCTGCGATCATCCGCAGCGTGGTCGACTTGCCGCAGCCGGATGGACCGACCAGCACCACGAACTCATGGTCGGCGATGTCGAGATCGATGCCGCGCACCGCTTCGACTTCGTCATAACGCTTCACGACTTTCCGCAGCGAAACTTCGGCCATGAGTTCAACCCTTTGTCGCGCCGGCGGTCAGGCCGGCAATGTAATAGTCCATCAGGAAGGCGTAGATGATCAGCGGCGGTGCGGCGCCGAGCAGCGCCCCGGTCATGATCTGTCCCCAGTTGAACACGTCGCCCTTGATCAGGGTGGTGATGATGCCGACCGGCAGCACGAGTTGGTCGGTCGAGGTCGTGAACACCAGGGGATAGAGGAACTGTGCCCAGGAGACCGTGAAGGCGAAGATCGTCGCCGCGATCAGGCCGGGCAGTGCGACCGGAATGAAGATCCGCGTCAATGTCTGGAACCAGGACGCGCCGTCGATGATCGCCGCCTCGTCGAGCTCCTTCGGGATCGAGGCGAAATAGCCGATCATGATCCAGGTGCAGAACGGCACCGTCAGCGTCGGATAGATGAACAGCAGCACGTACCAACGGTTAATGAGCTGGATGCCGGTCCAGTCGCCGATCAGGACGAACATCTTGAACAGCGGGATGAAGAGCAGCGTGTCCGGAATGAGGTAGGTCAGGAACACGCCGGTCGCGAGCGTTGCCGAGCCCCAGAACTTCATCCGTGCCAGCGCAAAGGCCGCCGGCACGCTGATCAGCATGGTGATGGTGACCACAAAGATCGAGACCCAGGCCGAATTCCAGAAGAAGCGCAGGAACTGGTTCGATGTCAGCAGCCCGATATAGTTCTCGAGCGTCGGATGATACACCCACCACGGGTTGGTCGCCGCCGAGATCTCGGCGCTGCTCTTCAGCGAGGTGATCAGCATGTAGAGCGGCGGCGTCAGCGAGAAGATCGCGAACAGCACCAGGAAGAAATACGACCAGCGCAGCGCCCAGGCGCGGTCGCGGCTGATGCTGCCATATTTGACCTTGCGGCTCGGTCCGGCCTTGTCGATCGTGATTGCGCTCATCAGGCTTCGTTCCCTCGCTTGGAGATATCGCGCAGGATGAAGATCGCCGCGACCGCGAGGATCGGCACCATGAACAACGAGACGCTCGCGCCGAGCGGGATATCGCTGCCTTCGATGCCGATGCGGAACGCCCACGTCGCGAAGATGTGGGTGTGGTCGAGCGGGCCGCCGGCGGTGAGGATCCGCACGATATCGAAATTCGCGAAGGTGACGATCAGCGAGAACAGCGTCGTGATCGCGATGATGTTGCGCATCATCGGAAGCGTCACATACCAGATGCGCTGCCACCAATTGGCGCCATCGATGGCGGCCGCCTCATAGAGCTGTTCGGGCACCGATTTCAGCGCCGCCAGGTACATGATCATGAAGAAGGGCGCGCCATACCAGACGTTGACGAGGATGACGGAGAAACGCGCCCAGTTCGCATCGCCGGTCCATGGGATCGGCCCGATGCCGAAGAAGGACAGCGTGTAGTTGAAGGCGCTGTAGGAAGGATCGAACAGCCACAGCCAGGCGAGCGTGCTCATCGCCGGGGGGATCACCCAGGGCACCAGCAACATGCCGCGCCATCTGCGCTGCTTGTTGGCGGGAACGTTGTGCACGAAATGCGCGACGATGAAGCCGATCAACGCTTTGAAGATCACGGCCGAAATCGCGAAGATGCAGGACTGCTTCACCACCAGCCAGAACGTGTCGCGCTTGAACAGGAACTCGAAATTGCCGAGGCCAATGAATTTCGTCATCGACTTGTTCAGCGTCGCCAGATGCAGGGAGTAGAACGCGGGATAGATGACGAACGCCGCGACGAGGAGGATCAGCGGTAACGTCATCAGGAACGCGACCGTCGACTTGCGCCTCAGCGCATTGTGTAAACCGTTGCGCCTCCGTGTGGCTTTTGTTGCCTGGACACGGTTCGGGTGAAGGGCGACATCGGCCATGATCGATCTTCCTCGCGAGAGTTATTTCAACGGAGAATCCGGAACGTCGGACCTGATGCCGCCAACAGCGGCGACGGTCCGTGTCGCGGCGGCCGATTCGGGCCACCGCGACGACACGTTCGTTCTCAGCTCCGCATGAAGCCTTCACACTCGCCTTCGGCCCAGGCGAGCGTCTTTTCCATCGCTTCGCCCTGGGCATAGCGCAGGCACATTTTCGTCAGCGTTGCCTGCGCATAGATTTGCTGCGCGATCTTGGGCGGCGCCGGCGAGGCCGCGATCGACAGCGTTTGCCTATGGTAGGGGTCCGGATAGCTGAAGAGAGTGCCCTTCGGGGGCCCTTCCTCCTCCCAAACCTTCAGCTTCGTCAGATTCTCATAGGCGGGCAGGTCATAGCCGCCGCTCGCCACCACCATCTTCTCGACCGATGCCGGCTGCGACAGGTGGACCAGTAGGCTCTTGGCGGCTGCCTTGTTCTTCGAGAACGCCCAGATGTTCCAGAAGAAAGGCAGATAGGGCGCAAAGCGGCCTTTCGGTCCGGCCGGGAAGCCGTGCGTCCAGCACTGTTCGGCGATCTGCGGCGCGTCGCGTTTGGCGACGGCCCAGGCGCTGGGCGGATTCATGATCATCGCCCCTTTGCCCGAGACCAGCCACTTGTTGTTGGAAGCGTCGTCCCATGCCGACACATCCGGCGGCAGGAACGCGATCAGCTTCTTGTAGAACTCGAGCGACTGCCGCACCGCATCGGTCTTGACGGTCAGATTGCCCTTGGCATCGACGAGCTCGGCGCCGTACGACTGGAAGATCGCGCCCGCGGTGTCGACGTTGTCGCTGGTCTCGCCGAGGCCGATGCCGAAGGGAACACCGGCCTTGTGGCAGGCTTCGGCCGCCTTCAGGAACGTGTCCAATGTCCAGTTCTCGTCTTTCGGCGGCGCGCCCGCCGGATACATTTCCTGCACATCGATGCCGGCATGTTTCTTCATCAGATCGATGCGCGAGCAGGGGCCCTTGATCTGGCTGCCAACGCTGGCGGGAACGCCGAGCCACTTGCCGTTGGCTTGCCCCAGATAATTGACCGTTCCGTTGACCTTGCCGTTCTGATTGACGAGCTGGTCCATGATGTCGTTGACGGGCTCGAGCAGTTCGGCGTGCGCCTGCGGCCACCAGGTGGGCATCTGCAGAATGTCATGGCCGGACTTCGCCTGGGCTTCGGCGGCGATCGTCAGCAGGTTCTTATTACCTTGGCTCGGGATGTAATCGATCGTCACCTCGACCTTTTCCTTCGCCGCCCATTCATTGACGAGCTCGGTCGAAGCCTTGTTGGCTCCGGGCACCCAGTGATCCCAGAAACCAATCGAGAGCGTGCCCGCGGCATAGGCGCCGCGGATGTAAGGAGCCGTAACCAGCGCTGCCGATGACAGCGCTGTAGCCGCAACAAATTCTCGTCGAGACAGCTTCTTCCGTGACATGGCGTTCCCTCCCTGGTGAGCCGACCGTCAAAGACTTGCGAAATCTCGTTTTTGTTTTTTTGGCTCGCCGCATTCGAGGCGGCGGGGCGATTTCCTCATTTTAGATCAGAGCAGAATTGTCGGCGCCTGTCGAGAAATCAGGTGAATGCTTTCGTAGAACTAACGTTGTGTGCAAATTGCAGGCAGTCGGATCTGTTAATCTTCGCGCTATGCCTGCCGCAGGGCGCTGGCAGAAATCTTTTTGCGGCGCACGCGAGGCGTTGCAAAGCGGGCGGGTCCAGGTCGCCCTCGCGGTTCACCTTTGGACCGAAGCGACGCGACGGGTAGACCTGTTCGCGCCGAGAACGATAAAGTCCGGAATCGGCGGTGCGTCAGCCGCAATCACGATCGATCATGGAGACTCCGATAATGCCAAGCTTGGTATCGAAGCTGCGTGCGCGCTTGAGGATCTGCGCCGCGCTGGCGGTGGCTGCTATCCTGTCCGTCAACGCCTCGCCGCGCGCGGAGGCGCAAGGGTTGGTTCAGGGCGTCCAGCAAGGGGCCCGTGAAGGCAACAAGGCCGCCGGGCCGGTCGGTGGCGTCTTGGGCGGCGCGATCGGAGGTGTGGTTGGCGTGGTTACGGGGGTGACCGGCGTACTCACCGGCACCAACACGAACCCGGCGCCAGCCGACAAGCAAGGCGCTCCGGCCAAGAGCAGCAAGGCCGCAAAGGCCGCAAAGGATAAGGCCGCCAAGCAGCCGCAGATGCTGACCCAGGCGAACGTGCCGCAGCTCACGGCCGAACAGATCGTCGCCAACAGCGACTCCAATATCGAGCGGATCAAAAAAGAGCTGAACCTCACGCCCGAGCAGGAGAAGTATTGGGCGGGCTTCAATAGTGCGATGCACTATCTCGGTCACAACGGCGCCGATCGCGTGAACCTGCGCATTGCCCGCGCCAAGCGCGACCCGCCGGACGATATCGTCGAGCAGATGCGCAATGAGGCCCAGTTCCTCAACGATCGCGCGGTCGACCAGCGCAACGTGGCCGATGCCGCCGAACCGCTTTATGCAAGCCTCGACGACAAACAGAAGCAGACCTTCATCAACGAAATGGTCCGCTTAAGCCACGAGCGGGGGCTGGATTGAGCGGGGGCGCGCTTCGATGGCCGCCACGAATAGCCGGGCAACCAAGCCCTGGGGTAGGTTGAAGGCGCGGCACCCGGCTATCCTGCCGCAGCGGCGCGGCCCCTCCAATCGTCATGCAAAGTTGTAGAAACCTCGACTGATTCAGGCCGGACTTATGGCTGATTGAAGGTCTTGTCGGGAACCCGTTGGCGTGGCGCCACAAAATGGCTTCGGCCAGCGCAGGGCTGGCCGATGAACCGGTGCGGAACTTATGCCCGGAGAGCCTTTGCTAGACCTTGGCTAGGCCTTGGCGAAGTTCAGTTCCACGGCGACCCCGTCCGGGTCGTAGAAGAAGAACTGGGTGTCGCCGGTGCGTGGCACGATGCTTTCGCGGAAGTGGATGTTGTGCTCCCGAAGGCGCCTGCGCACGCCATCGACGTCGGTCGCGGCAAAGGCGATGTGGTCGAGCCGGCCGGTGTCTTCGTATGTCTTCTCGGTACCGCGGACCACGATGCCCTCGCGCGGCTTGCGGGTGCCCATCAGATGCACGGTGGCGACTCCGCCGGAATAAAGCCAGTAGCCGGGGAAATCGAGCGGCGGCCGCTCGCCATTCTCAAGACCCAGCACGTCGCAATAGAAGTTCTTGGTCTTTTCGAGGTCCTGCGGTTCGATCGTGTAATGCTGCAGTCGGCCGAGCGGCATGGTGTTCTCCCTGGAAACTAGACGAAGGTCAGGTCGCAGTCGGCACCCATCATCCAGGCGCCGACGGTTTCGAAATGGCTGTGCCGGCCCTGCAGTTGCTGGGTCACGGTGTGGATGTCGCGGAAGCGGCGCTCGAGCGGATGGCCTTCGAAGATCGCGGTTGCGCCCGCGGCATTGTAGGCGAAGTCGACCGCCTCGCGCGCCTTGTGGATGGCGTGGGTGGCGGCCATGCGGATGGTGATCCGCTGCTCGACCGTGATGTCGTTGCCGGCGACGAGGTCTTTCCAGATGTCGGCCATCGCTTGCAGCACGAAGCCGCGCGCGGCACGCAGATGGACTTCGGCCAGGGCCAGGCCGGACTGCACCACGGCGTTGTCGCGCAGCGGGCTCTTGGCGCCGCGCGGCACCTTGTTGCGCGCCACGTCGACGAAATTGTCGAGCGCACCGCGGGCGATGCCGCAAGCGACGCCGGCAAAGCCGACCTGGTAGCAGGTGCCTGACCCCATCCGATAGAGCGGTCCGTCCTCGCGGCGTTCGCGCTCGAATTCGCGGGTGATCGAATGGTCCGCGCGGACGAAGAAGTCGTTCAGCGTGAACTGGTCGCTGGCGGTGCCGCGCAGGCCGACCGTGTTCCAGATGTCGGTCCATTCGACGTCCTCGGCCAGCACCAGCATGGTGCGCTCGATCGGCGCGCCATTGGCATCGCGTTTCGGCGAGCCGTCGGCCGCATAGACCGGGCAATGCGCGCCGAGCCAGGTGGCGTGTCGCCCGCCGGAGGCGAACGACCAGACGCCGGTGACGCGGTAGCCACCCTCGCATTCGACCGCCTTCACCTTTGGGCCGGGACCCCAGGCCAGCACCGCGCGGGGATCGCCGAACACCGCATGCGCGACCGGGAGGTCGAGATAGGCGGCCGCCATCGCGCAACCGCCGGCCTGGCTCAGGCACCACGCCGTCGAGGCATCGGCCTGGGCGATGGTCTCCTTGACATGGAAGAAGGTGAGGGGATCGGTCTCGATCCCCTGCGACGACCGCGGCAGCAACAGGCGAAACAGCCTGTGGTCATGGAGCTGGTCGAGCAACGCCGGCGGCAACCGGCGCGTTTGCTCGATCTCGTTTGCGGCCGCTGCCACCAGTGGCTGCACCGCTTTCGCGCGGGCGAGCACAGCCGGATCGCCCGCAAGTTCGGCAGACGTCGCGATCATCGCTCAAAACTCCTAGGCCTGCCGGACCGACGCGGTCGCGGCCACGTCGGCTCCGGCCGTCAGCTCGCGATCGATCTGTTCGATCGACTTGCCCTTGGTCTCGATGCCGAGGAAGTAATAGACAAGCCCGGCCATCAGGAACCAGCAGCCGAGATAGACAAAGGCGGTCGGGATTTGCGTCAGCGGCACATCAGGCTTCAGGTAGTTGCTGGAGCCGACGATCAGCGCAAGGCCGACCGGGCCGATGATCTTGCCGATGCCGCCGAAGCCATAGGCCGAGCCCATGCCGGTGGTGCGCAGATGCGAGGGCCAGACCTCCGCCGCATAGGGCCCGACAATGGCAAAGCCGCCATCGGCGAAGAAGAACGCCAGGGTCAAGAGCAGCCAGAACGCGGAGACGCCGAACATCGTTGCGTCGTAATGATAGCCCGCGATGATCGTCAGCGCGCCGGCGCCGAAGCCGAGCAGGCCGCCGGAGGTCCGCCGTCCCAGGAGCTCCGAGAGATAGGAGAAGGAGATGCGGCCGAGGAAGCCGGACACGCTGAGCAGGATCATCATCTTGGCGGCTTCCTGCGGCGTCACCTTCAGGATCAGCACGAACAGCGCCGGCGCCCACAGGGTGATGCCGTAAACGCCGGTCTGGGCGCCGGCATTGCCGAGCCAGGAGACGATCAGGCTGCGCGGATATTTGAAGAGATCGAGCCAGCTCGTCTTGATCACCGGGCCGGCATCGGCCGCTGTCGGCAGCGGGAGGGAGGACGGCTCCACTTGCAGCGCCCAGGCGAGCGACTTGCGCGCTTCCTCGTAGCGGCCCTGGCGGCACAGCCAGCGCGGGCTCTCCGGAACCCAGAGCCGGACCAGCAGCACGAGCAGGGACGGCAGCACGCCGATCGCAAACATCAGCCGCCACTGGTCGGAGCCCATGAACGCCCCAAGGACGGCGCCGAGCCCGACGCCGAGCGGGATCACGCAGGTGACGAGGCCGCCGACCCAGCCGCGCTTGTGCGAGGGCACGAACTCCTGCACGAGCGGCAGGTCCACGCAATAAAGCCCGCCGACGCCGGTGCCGACGAAGAAGCGCAGGACCGCGAGATAGATCCAGCCGTTATCGGGGGTAAAGTACAGAAGGCCGGTGGCGATGGAGAAGTTGAGCACGGTGCCGATGAACACGATGCGGCGCCCGACCCGGTCGGCGAGCCATCCCCAGACATAGGCTCCGATGATGGCGCCGATGCCGGAGCTCATCAGCACCGTCGCCGACTGTCCGAAAGTGAGCTTCCACGGCCCGATCAGGAAGGCGAGCACGAAGCCGATCAGGAAATAATCGAAGAATTCCAGCGCGTCGCCGATGACAGCAGCCGAAAGGATCTTGATCTGGTTGCCGGTCAGACTCCTCCGGCGATCGAGAATCTCGAACATGGCGTTTCCCCATGGCGCCTGTTCATTTGATTCAAGCGGGCGTCGCGCCCATCGCCCCGCCTGTGGACGACGAAGCTATCCTTGGGCTGCGGCGAACGACAAGCCCACCAGCACGCGGAGCACGTCTGCGTTGTGACAATGAGGCGATGTATCCCGCTCTGCACAATCGCATGTGCGAGAGCGAAAAGGCCTAGCGCTTGAGCAGGGTCTTGAGCTTCGCGTCCAGCTCTTCGTAGGACATCGCGCCCTTCCATTGTTCGCCATTGACGAAGAAGGTTGGCGTCGCGTCGACCTTAAGCGTCTCCATTGCGTAGCGCTGGTCGGCGGCGATCTTATCGAGCAGCGCCTGGTCGGTCTCGCAGGTTTCGACTTCCTGCTCGCTCATCCCGTTGAGCTTGCCGACCAGGAACAGCGTTTCCTTTGTTTGATCCATCAGGCGGGCCTGCTGCTTGAACAGCGTCTCGATGACGGCCAAGTGCTTTTCCGGATCGTCCTTGCCGATGCAACGCACCAGCATCGAGGCGGCTGCGGCCTTGATGTCGAGCGGGAATTCGCGAAACACGAACCGGACCTTGCCGGTGTCGATATATTTCGAACGCAGCATCGGAAAGACGTTTTCGCCGAACGCTGCGCAATGCGGACAGCTCATCGAGGCATATTCGATGATCGTCACCGGCGCCTTTGGCGAGCCGATAGCGATGTCGGGTAATGATACGGGCTTGGCGAGGGCGGCAGCGGTCGCGCTTTGTGCCTTCGCCTCCCGATCTATCGGCGGAGCAAGTAGCGCAAGCAGGATAATGAATCCCAAGGCAGCGCTGGTCGTACGATTGAGAAGAGGCAAGGAAAATACTCCGCGAATGAACGTTCTTTCCGACAACAACCATGCAGCCAGCTATCGCTGAGCCAGCGGCAGGCCGAGTCGGCCGATGCCCGGGAACTTCAGGGCAGGGCGACGGATATCGATGCCAAGAACTCCGCCAAACAAGTTCAGCTCGATCCCTTCGATCCAGCCCATCGTCAGACCGAGATAGCCGCCCAATGTGGCGAAGACACCGGTGCGTGACGCAGTGATGCCATACCACTCGCCCCGATAGGGATAGTCCTTGCCGATTGCCGTCGGCGGCAGCACCGCTTGCAGCTCAGGGACGGCGTCGAGCGCCGCCTGAACAAATGTGTTCGAGTTCGGACCAGGCCAGGCGCTGTAATCGCCATCGTCGCGAAATCTGTAATTCTCGATGACCGCCCGGATCTTCGGAACCAACGGCTCAGCTTTCGCGCCGTCCACGCTCACGATTGCTTCCGGCACGGCACCGAACCATCGGCCGTCGGCCACGAATCCGTCGATCCGGATCGGTGCACCCCACGCCGTGTAGTCGTAGCGGCTGTAGCGCGGCGCGTCTCGTTCCTTAACCACGATCCAGGTGTGGACCGCAAAAATCCCGCGCCACCGCACGGTGCGCGCAGCATAGACGCGGATGACGGCGTCAGGATGTTCGGAGGCTTTGGGCAAGAGGCCGGCGCTCGAGCGGTCAGCCGTCTGCCAACTGACGCGCCGGTCTCCGAGCAAATAGGTGACCGTCGAAAAGGCAAGCGGAACGACAATCAGCAGGACAAGGAGGACCACGGATTTCTTCACAGAGGGACATCGGCGGAGGGGTGGTCATCTCGATCTAAGCATTCCGGTCCGCCGGAACCAGAGCGGGCCAGAGGGCATCAATATTTCTTCATTTCGGAGGCAAAGCCGACCCATAGCGCGACCGAGACCAGGCCAAGTGCGCCGAGCAGGACAAATGTGGGCGGATAGCCGATCCATTGCGCGATCCAGCCGCCGAGCGCGGGGCTGAGCGAAGCGCCGACGCCTTGAACGGTGATCACCGCGCCCTGTCCGAGATTGATGCGGCCGGTACCGTTCAGCGAGCGGGCGACCATTCCGGGGACCGCGACGCTCTGCAGGCCGGTGCCGATGCCGTCAAGAATTTGCACCGGCAGCACGCCCCACCATCCCGTGAGGAAGAACGCCAGGATGCCGCGCACCGGCAACACCAGGAAGGACGCGAGCAGCACCGGCCAATAGCTGCGGCTTTCCGCCGCGCGCATGCCGACGATCGAGGTCACGATCATGACGGCCTGCGCGATCACGATCGTGGTCGCCACAAAATCCGGGCCCTTGGCGTGGCCGTCGGCAACCGCGGCCAATCCATAAAGCGGAATGATCGCGGCATTGCCGAGATGGAAGGCGGCAAGCGCGAATGCGAAGACGAGCAGCGGCTTGTGCCTTGCCAGAACGGTGAAGCCGCTTGGCTGGCTCTCCGGGTCATCCTCCTTGGTGCCGCGCGCGGCGTTGTTGTCGATGGCCTTTGGTGGGATCAAGAGGACGCAGGCGATCGCAATGGCGCCGAAGAGCGCCGCCAGCAGGAATACGGCCGTGTAGCCGTATTTCCAGCCGAGATAGCCCGATGCGGCCGCGCCGACCATGTTGCCGGCATGGTTGAAGGCCTGGTTGCGGCCGTTCTGCCGGTTGAAGCCCTTCTGCCTGACGATGCCAAGCGTGATGCCGGTGACGGCGGGAACGATGGCCGCGCCGGCAAGCGAGGTCGCGATTTGCGATGCAGCGACGGCCCAGAAGTTCTGCGAGAGGAGAATGAGGGCCGAGGCGATGACAACGGCGACGCCCGGCACGATCACCCAGGCGCGCTTGTGCCTGCTTGCATCGATGAAGCCGCCGATCGGCGTCGTGATCAGCATGCCCGCGACGTTGCCTATCGTCATCGCGGTCCCGATCCAGCCGCTCGCCCAGCCATGCGCCTGCAGGAAGACGCCGACGAATGGCCCGATGCCGGACTGCATGTCGGCCATGAAGAAGTTCAGAGCGAGCAGAGGCCACAGCCGCGCCGCCTTGTCTGATCGCTCATTCTTCTTGCTGACACGCATGGCAAGTAGACTCGTGGCTAGTTAAGTGATCACCAGATGATTCTCCGAGACCGGCGGCGGCCTTCCGCCGAGGCGGTCGGAACAAAGCGCGGGATCATGAATTTGAAGGCGATGGTTCAAATCGACGTTCTTGAAAAACCGATCGAACGCATCAAGGAAACCTGCGTGATGATGGGCATCACGGAGAAGTTCGAGCGCGCGCTTCCGGAGCTCGAGACGTTCCTGGAAGGCGAAGTAGCGAAGGGCGAGACCCGCGAGACGCGGCTGACTTACGATGGACTCTGCTACCTCAAGCAGGTCTTCTCGAGAAAGTAACAGCACGGCACACGGGAAGGTTTTCACGACTGCTCATCGGACGACGGCTCTGACGCGGCTTCATCATCCGCCACGGGAGCCATCGCAAAAGTTTTGCACTTGGCATCAACGTGACGCCGCAGGGATCGTTCCCGATCGCCGTCTCGGCTAGCGCCACATCCCGCGCATCTTGGCGCCGATGTCGACCGGCGCTGCACGATCTGCCGGCGCGGCGGTCGCCGGGCGCGCGATCGGCCAAGTGGTGCGCTCGAACAGCGGCACCAGCCTTTCCGGGATGAAACGCGTGCGTGAGGCGTACATGTGCCGGTCGCCCTTGGCGCTCTGGCCGTGCACGAAGAAGCGCTGTGGCAAGATCAGGTGCAGATCATCCTTGGCGCGGGTCATGGCGACGTAGAGCAGGCGCCGTTCCTCTTCCAGCTCGGCGCTGGTCCCGGCGCCAAGATCCGATGGCATGCAGCCGTCGACGACGTTGAGCACGAAGACCGACTTCCACTCCTGTCCCTTGGCGGAATGGATCGTCGACAGGATCAGATAGTCCTCGTCAAGCAAAGGCGGGCCGGCCTGGTCGCTGGTCGCATCCGGAGGATCAAGCGTGAGCTCGGTCAGGAAGCGTTCGCGCGACGGGTAGCCGCTTGCGATCTGCTCGAGCTGGATCAAGTCGGCGCGGCGGACCTCGGCGTCCTCATGGATGCGATCGAGATGCGGCTCATACCACAACCGTGCCCGCTCGATATCGACCGGCCATTCGGAATAGCGGAGGTTCTCGATCGCGCGGACAAATCCCTTCCAGTCTTCGCCGGCGCGCGGCGGCGAAGGCAGGGTGCAGAGTGCGGCAATCGGATCGGCAGCCTCGGCCATGCGGTCGAGCACCCGCTGCGCCGAGCTCGGCCCGACGCCCGGCAGCAGATGCAGGATGCGAAAACCGGCGACGCGGTCGCGCGGGTTCTCTACGAAGCGCAACAGCGCCAGCATGTCCTTGACGTGGGCGGCGTCGAGGAATTTCAGCCCGCCGAACTTCACGAAGGGAATGTTGCGGCGGGTAAGTTCGACTTCCAGCGGACCGCTGTGCGAGGAAGTGCGAAACAAGACCGCCTGGTGCTTGAGCAACGCGCCTTCCTCGCGGTTCGCCAGGACCTGCTCGACGATGTAACGCGCCTGATCGGCCTCGTCGCGGACGGCGACGAGCTGCGGCTTGCGCGACGATGTTCGCTCGGTCCAGAGATTCTTCGTGAAGCGCTCCTTGGCCAGCGCAATCACGCCGTTTGCGGCTGACAGGATCGGCTCGGTCGAGCGATAGTTGCGATCGAGCGTGATGAGCTCCGCCCTCGGCGTAAACTGGTCCGGAAAGTCCAGGATGTTGCGGACCGTGGCGGCACGGAACGAATAAATCGACTGCGCGTCATCGCCCACGACTGTAAGTCCGTTCCCTCCGGGCTTCAGCGCGAACAGGATCGATGATTGCAGGCGGTTAGTGTCTTGGTATTCGTCGACCATGACGTGGTCGAAGCGGCCGCCGATCTCGTCGGCAAGCGCAGCATCGGTCACCATCTGCGCCCAATAGAGCAGGAGGTCGTCATAATCGAGCACGTTCTGCTGCTGCTTGGCGTCGACGTAGGCGGCGAACAGGCGCTTCAGTTCGCCCGCCCAACCCGAGCACCAGGGATAGAACGCGCCGAGCACGCCCTCGATCGGCGTCTCGGAATTGACGCAGCGGGAATAGATCGCAAGGCATGTTCCCTTGGTCGGGAAACGACTCTCGGTTTTGGAGAAGCCGAGGTCGTGCCTGACAAGGTTGATGAGATCGGCGGAATCCTCGCGGTCATGGATGGTGAAGGCAGGATCGAGCCCGATCCGCTCGGAATATTCCCGCAATAGTCGCGCGCCGATGCCGTGAAATGTGCCGGACCAGGCGAGGGCATCGGTCATGATCCCGGCGTTGTCGCCAAGCACGCGGCGGGCGATCCGTTCGACGCGCTTGGTCATTTCCGCTGCCGCGCGGCGCGAGAAGGTCATCAGGAGGATGCGGCGTGGGTCAGCACCGCTGACGATCAGATGCGCGACGCGGTGAGCCAGCGTGTTGGTCTTGCCTGATCCGGCGCCGGCGATCACCAGAAGCGGCGCGCCAATGGTTCCATCCGGCCCGACGCCGTGCTCCACGGCGCGCCGTTGCGTAGGATTGAGCGCATCCAGATATGTGTCTTTGCTGTCCGCGAGCACGAATCACCCCGGAGAAAGCTAACAGAGATCGGGCCTGTGGGGATGAACGTCCAGGGCGGGAGACAGAATTAGATTGACTTTGGCTACGCCCGTTGCACAACCGCGTCATGGGTGACGTATCGAGTTCCGACACACCGCTGAAGGCGACGTTCAAGATCAAGCTGAACGGCGAGACGGTCACCATTGCGACCGTCGGCCAGGCCTATCGCTTCATCACCAATCTGAACTCGGTGGAGTGGATGGAATTCCGCACGCTGCACGATGAGGCGGTCAGCGCGCTGGAGAAAGCCGCCGACAACGCGATGCTGGCGATCCCCGCGACCAATGCGCTGCGCGCGCTATTCGTGCGCGCAAAACTTCTTTGAAAGGAAACGGGCCGCCTGGCCCCCAAGGCAGCCTCCGGATTGCAGCCGCGGCGAATTCAGCCCGGGCCGCCCTGTTGTACCGCCGTTACCTTGTTTGCGGCCATAACAGGCTTTGCTTACGCAATAGGCCGTGATTCGGCCATGACCGTACGAACACGGTCACGACGCGTCCTCCACCAGCAAGCGGTCATAGGCAAGCGCTGAGCGCAGGTTGATGGTGGCGATCTTCAGATAGCGCGATTCCTTCATCGCATTGTTCAGCATCAGGATCGCCGTTCGCCAGTGAACGCGTTCGCGCTGATCCTCAGTGAGCGATGAAAAGAAATCCGCCACGTCGCCAACGGTCGCGATCGTCCGCCCGTCCGTCAACGCAAGCGGGAACGGGAGCGGCGAATTCCTTTCGATATCCAGCAAGAGACGCTCCGGGCAACGACCAACCAACGCTTAAGTCACCCGGCTATATCATTTGTTAACAGGAGGCGAGGGGCTGTCAGGCTAAGTCGCGATGACTTTTCTTCGAATCGTCATCCCGCTTTAGCTCTTCGTTTGAGCATGATCTTTTCGGAAAACCGGCGTCCACTCTTCCGGATCATGCTTTAGAACGAATCCGCCAGCGCAATTTCCGCCTCGAGCGCCTGAATGCGCCGCTCGGCTTCTTCAAAGCTCAGATCCCCCGCGTATTGCCTGGGCTGGTAGGCCTCCTCCGCAAGGCCCTTCAATCGCAATGCCTGGGCGCGGGTCATTTGAGCACTGGCGCGCTCGCGTACCCCGCCATATTTCGCCACCGGTGTCCTCATGGGTCTGCCTCATGGTCTCAAATCCGTGACTTGACTTTATGTTCTATTTTTGTTCTAACAAGGCATGGATAATAGAATTAATGAAATCCGTCGTAAGATCAGTGTGTTACGGGACGAGATGATCGTCGCCGAGGGCGTGGTCCGTGATCAGATCAATCACGATCACGATTGCACGGAAGCGGCGCGCCGGCTGCTTGCGATGCGTTCGGAGATGACTGAGCTGATCGGTCAGTGGAAAGCTGCCGGCGGCAGCGAACGGCTGCCCGACGTCAGAGAGCACCTGAAACGGCAGCCGGTTGTGCGACCGAAGAAGGATTGAGCGCAACAACCAGCCTCGCCAGCGGACCCGTGCTTTCGGGTCGGGCGGGAGCTTGAGCCGGCGACGTGAATGCACGGTTGCCAACCGGCGCCGGCTGACACGGATGCAACCACTGCCATGAGCGAGGGTGTACCGGAGTCACGTGGAGGCTCCTCCCTAGAACTATCCGGCGGAGCCAGCTTCCGCCGGACTTTTTTTCGGCCGTATGGCTCGCACCGATCGGCCGTAGGCGGAGGAGTTTGCAATAACGCGGCAAGGGTCTTGCGCCGCGTCGCACGATGCTCCCGCTCTTGGAACGTCAATTCTTGGAACGTCAATCGACGATTGTTTCGGAAAGAGGCCGGTTCAGCCGGGAAAAACCCTGGAGGCGACCTTCGATCAGGGCGTCCATGCCACGGCGGTGCAACCATAGCAGTCCGACTGCAAGCTGGCGAAGATCGTTGCGGTCGGCGCCGACGGGGAGCCTGCGTGCGCGGCGCAGCGCGTCGGCCGCCTGTCGCTCCAATGGAGATCGCCTACGTTCCATAAGCTCAGCCCCCGGCGGCCATCAATAATAACTACATCGAATGGTGACAAGATGGCCCATTTCGGCCGCCGCAACCGTCACATAGGTTAACTTCGGAGAGTTTTGTGTCGGACGGGAACGATGAATGACGATCGCAACCCGCTGCTCACACTGATCTCCTGCGTCATCTGCAGGAAGACGATGCGGCTCGAGCGGAGCACGCCGGGCGAGGATGGCAAGGACGTCATTCAATATCGCTGCGAGGAATGCGGGCGCATCGAACGGGTCCGGCTCGTCCGGGGAAGCTGGCCGTCCACGAGCCAGACTGGTTGACGAGGTCGCTAATTGGCTTCAGCTCGTCAGGCTCAGGCCGCCGACGCGACCAACTCGGTGCCCGGATAGGCGACCATCCAATCGTCCAGCAATTCATCGGAGCTGGAATCGTCGAGCACGAGCGGACGACATGCCGCCAAATCCCTCCGGTGCGCGAGCTTGCTGCGTTTCGGCGGTCTCCTGCGGGTCGTCATTGGCCATCGATGCTCCAGCGGCATTTCCCATGGCTGTCGCAACAACAGATCTGGAGGCGGGCAGGTTCCTGCGGGCGGCAAGAAATGGCGACCCGCGCCGCGGGGTCAGTCGTGCCCGGTCAGCTTGGATAACTCGCGGCTGAGCTCGTGAAGCTGGTAGGGCTTGCGGAGGACTGGAAAATCCATCCTGGCGTGCTTGGCGGAATCGGAATAACCGGTCGTGAGCAGGACCGGCAGCGTCGGGTTTCGTTCCCTGATCGCGCGCGCCAGCTTCAGTCCGTCCATCTTGCCGGGCATGATGATGTCGCTGAACACGAGGTCGACATCGTCAGCCTCGATCTCTTGCAGCGCCGTTTCGGCGTTAGGCACCCAGCGGACGGTGTAGCCGAGTTGCTCGAGCAGCCCGGCGCTCGCGTCGGCCACAGCGGGGTTGTCCTCGACCAGCAGGACGGTTGCCGAGGCTTGCTTATTCACGCTCTCCTGTTCGTAATGCTCGGCCGCGCTGCTGCGGGGCAGGCGGAGATGGACCGTGGTGCCCTTGCCAAGTGCGCTCTCGATCTCGATCGTCCCGCCGGCCTGGTGGACGAAGCCATGCACTTGGGAGAGGCCGAGGCCGGTTCCCTTGCCGATGGGCTTGGTGGTGAAAAAGGGATCGAACACCTTGCTGAGCACATCTTGTGGAATGCCCGCGCCGCTATCCTCAACTGAGATCAGAACCTGATCCTTGTCCAAGTCATTGTGCGCCGACACGGTGACGGTGCCGCCTTCCGGCATCGCATCGCGGGCGTTGATGACAAGGTTGAGGAGGGCGGTTTCGAACTCGGTGGGATCGATGAAGACCGGCCAGACGTCGGGCTGGATATCGATCTGCAACGTCACCATGCTGCCGAGCGCACTCGCTAGCACCTCACGCACGGACGTGATCTGGCGATCGACGTCGATGGTCCGCGGATTGACACTCTGTCGTCGGGCGAAGCTGAGGAGCTGGCTGGTGAGGGACGCGGCACGTTGAGTAGCGGTCTCGATCGCACTCAGCGCGCGCAGGGCCTTCACGCTCGTCAGCTCCTTCTTGATCTTGTGCAGATTGCCCGAGACGATCATCAAGAGATTGTTGAAGTCGTGCGCGACACCGCCGGTCAGTTGGCCGAGCGCGTCCATCTTCTGGGATTCCGCAAGCTGCCGCTGTATCTGCTCCAGCTTGAGCTGCGCTTCGCGTCGCTCCGTGATGTCGCGGGTGATCTTGGCAAAGCCGATCAGGCGGCCGAAAGGATCGCGAATCGGGTCGATCACAACGCTCGCCCAGAAGAACGAGCCATCCTTGCGGACGCGCCAGCCTTCTTCCTCGTAGTGACCGGTCTCCTCGGCGATCTTCAAGGCCCGCGCCGGCTTGCCCGCCGCCCGATCTTCGGGGGTATAAAAGCGCGAGAAGTGCTGGCCGATGATTTCCTCGGGCGCGTAGCCCTTGATTCGCTCGCCGCCGGCATTCCAGTTCGCGACGATGCCCTGTGGGCTCAGCATATAGAGCGCGTAGTCGGTGACGCCCTTGACCAAAAGACGGAAATTTCGCTCGCTCTCGAAGTAGTCCCTTTCGAGCTGTTTGGTCTTCTTGGCCATCTGAAATCCTGCCCCGCGGACGCCAACGCCAAGGTGAGATTTTCGTTCCCGCTTTACGCTTAAGTCTAACAGGCTCGCTGATCGGTCGCAAAAAAGTTCCCGACGGCCGGGAACCTTCCATCAGATCCCTTATTGGTAACATTCGGCCGGTCCCAATAGTTACCGCTCTTTTTTTCTGTCTTGATTAGGGTCTGTTGGGATTCAGGATTCTCATTCGTGCTTGGCTGTGATTCAAGCTTTGGATGGAACGATTCGTTTTGACTGACGGCCAATGGGCGAAGATGGAGCCGCTTTGTCTCGGCAAGCCGAGCGATCCTGGCCGCAGCGGCAAGGACAACCGGCTGTTT
>NZ_JBVAPG010000124.1:0-24700 GCF_055413685.1 Bradyrhizobium sp. LeoA1Lang
TCGACAACACCAGCTCGACGGTCTGGCGCTTGTATTCTTCGGTAAATGACCGACGTTGACGTTCCATTCAACACCTCCGGGCTCAATGAGCCTACTACAGGTGTCCACTCATTCGGAGGAGGTTCACCTCCCCCGCTTGCGGGGGAGGTCGGCGCGTAGCGCCGGGTGAGGGTTCTCTCCCCACGGAAAGTCCCATCGTGGAGGCACCCTCACCCCAACCCTCTCCCGCAAGCGGGAGAGGGGGCGCAGCGTCGTGTTGGTTGCTGTTGTCATCATGCTCTAGCCGGTGGCGCTGATCGGGGCCAGCGTGAGCGGGCGGGTGTCGTGGTGTTGCAGGCGGAAGAAGGAGGCGTAGCGGCCGCCGCGGCGAAGCAGCTCGTCATGGCGTCCACGCTCGACGATCTGGCCGCCCTCGACCACCAGGATCGCATCCGCATGCATGATGGTGTGCAGCCGATGCGCGATCACGATCGTGGTGCGGTTCTGGCAGAGATGCTCGATCGCCTCCTGCACCTGCTTTTCGGATTCGGAATCGAGCGCGGCGGTCGCTTCATCAAGCAGGATGATCGGCGCGTTCTTGATCAGCGCGCGCGCCACCGCGATGCGCTGGCGCTGCCCGCCGGAAAGCTGCGTGCCGAGCTCGCCGACAGGGGTGTCATAGCCGAGCGGGAAGCCCGTGATGAAGTCGTGCGCGCAGGCCGCTTTGGCCGCGTCGATGATTTCCTCTTCCGTGGCGCCGGGCTTGCCGAAGGCGATGTTGTTGCGGATGGTGTCGCGGAACAGATAGACGTCCTGGCCGACATAGGCGGTCTGCTGGCGCAGCGAGCGCCGCGATACCGAGGCGATCGATTGGCCGTCGATCAGGATGTCGCCCTCGCTCGCCTCATAGAAGCGAAGCAGCAGCGCCAGCACCGTGGACTTGCCGCCGCCGGAGGGGCCGACCAGCGCGGTGACCTTGCCGGGCTCGGCGACGAAGCTCATGTGGCTCAGCACCGGCGCGTCGGCGCGATAGGCAAAGCCGACATCGCGCAGTTCGATCCGCGCTTCGGTCAATTTCAGCGCCGGCTTGTCGTCGTCGGAGCGTTCGCTCGCGGGGCTGTCGACGACTTCGAGCAGCATCCGCGCGCCGACCAACTGGCTGTTGAGATCGATGTTGAGCCGCGACAGGCGTTTTGCCGGCTCGGTCGCCATCAGGAAGGCGGTCATGAAGGAGAAGAATGCGCCGGGGGTCGCGTTGAGCGCGACGACGCTGTAGCCGCCGTAGAGCAGGCAGCCGGCCACCGCGAAGCCGCCGAGCATCTCCATCAGCGGATTCGAGCGGTTGGCGACCCGCGCCATCTTGTTGGCGTTGCGCTCGACGGCCGTGATGTTCGCGTCGATGCGCCGCTTCATCGTTTCTTCCAGCGTGAACGCCTTCACGGTGCGGATGCCCTGCAGCGATTCCTGCATGGTCTCCAGGATGTCGGCGGTGCCGGTGAACTGGTTGTAGGCGAGGCCCTTGATGCGCTTCACCAGCTTGCGCAGGATCAGCATCGCCGGCGGCACCACCACGAGCCCAATGAACGACAGCACCGGATCCTGGAACACCATCACGCAGATCATGGCGATCAGCGTCAAGAGATCGCGCCCGATGGCGTTGATCAGCATGTTGAGGACGTCGGTGATGGACTTGGCGCCGGCAGTCAGCCGTGCCAGGAATTCCGACGAATGCCGTTCGGAGAAGAAGCCGATGCTTTCGCTCATCAGCTTGGCGAAGAGCTGCCGCTGGTTGTTGGCGAGAATGGCATTGCTGATCTTCGCCAGGATCACGGTGTGGCCGTAGGTCGCCATGCCCTTGACGAACAGCAGTAGGACCGTAACGCCGGAGAGACGCGCGATGGCGGCAATGTCCCTGTCGATATAGGCCTGGTTGATCACCTGACCCAGGATATAGGCGGCGCCGGCGGTGGCGCCGGCCGATATCGCCATCAGGACGAACGCTTGCAGATAGCGCCGCCAATAGGTGAGCCCTTGCTCGGCGATCAGACGGCGAATCAGGATCGCCGCCCCATAGGGGTCGTCGGTTATCTTTTTTGGAGGCTCGGTCATCCGCATTCCCTTGACGCCGCGTTGTTAGGAAGCGGGCGCGCGCCAGCGTCAGGCTTGAGGGACTCCTTGCCTGCGAAAGCGCGTTTTTTCAAGCCAATTTCAAGTCAAATAACGGCTTGATTTTCAGGCCGATTCCGCCTGCTGGAGCGGGCCGCCGCGCTCCAGGAACAGCTTTTGCTCCCAGGCCAGCGCATGCGCCGCGATGGTTTCGAGATCGTCGTATTTCGGCGTCCAGTCCAGCAGCGTGCGGATGCGGCCGGTGTCGGCGACCATGGTCATGATGTCGCCGGGACGGCGCGGCGCATGGGACACGGCGAAATTGCGCATGGAGACGCGGCGCACCGCCTCGATCGTCTCCAGCACCGAATAACCGCGGCCATAGCCGCAATTCAGCGTGACCGAACCTCCGCCGGCACGCAAATAAGACAGCGCGGAACGATGCGCCTCGACGAGATCGGTGACATGGATGAAGTCGCGGATGCAACTGCCGTCCGGCGTCGGATAGTCGCTGCCGAACACGTCGACCTTGGCGCGCTGGCCGGTGGCGGCTTCGACGGTGATCTTGAGCAGATGGGTCGCGCCGATGGTGGAAAGCCCGATGCGGCCCAGCGGGTCGGCGCCGGCGACGTTGAAATAGCGCAGCACGACATAGCTCATGCCGTGGGCGGTCGCCACATCGTGCAGCATGATCTCCGTCATCAGCTTCGACATGCCGTAGGGCGACAGCGGCCGCGTCGGCGCGGTCTCCGGCACCGGCACCTCTTCGGGATTGCCATAGACGGCGGCGGTGGAGGAGAAGATGAAGCGGCTGACGCCGGATCTGACCGCCGCGTTCAACAGGCTCTGCGTGGTCATCGTGTTGTTGCGGTAGTAGCCGAGCGGATCGCGCATCGATTCCGGGACCACCACGGAGCCGGCGAAATGGACGATGCTCTCGACGCCATGCTGGGCGATCACGCCCTCGACGAGATTTTCGTCGCCGGCATCGCCGATGAACAGCGGCACGCCTTCGGGCAGAAGGGCGGAGAAACCGGTGGAGAGGTTGTCGACCACCACGACGCTTTCGCCGGCATCGACCAGCGCGCGCACCATGTGACTTCCGATATAGCCGGCGCCGCCGGTGACGAGCACGGTCATGACTACCTCTCCCCGGTTATTTTCACGGGATGTTAGCGGGGCCGCGATGAAGAGGGGGTTTCGTGGCCTGAGAACTGGCCCCTATGCTTAATGTTGCGTATACGAACTCCTGCAAAGGGGGACCCAATGGGAGCCAATGCGCCGATCGAGAACAATCCGGCCGCTGATCTGCAGTTGATCGTGCCGAATCTGCACAGGCGCTATTCGGGCGTGACCGCGACCAACCGCATGGTCGCACCAAAGCTCGCGACGATGTTCCGCGCCGCCTGGCTCGGCTCGCATGCGCCCGAGGGCATCGCGCGCATGGGCTTCGTCGATCTCCTGAAACTATGGCGCCGCCCTGTGCCGCTGATCTGGCACGCGCGGCGCAATGACGAGATGATTGCAGGCGTTCTGTTGCGCGCGCTCGGCTGGCCGTTGAAGCTCGTGTTCACGTCCGCCGCGCAACGTCACCACACCTGGCTGACGCGCTGGCTGATCCGACAGATGGATGCGGTGATCGCGACGAGCGCGTTGTCTGCGTCCTTCCTCAAGCGCGAGGCGACAGTGGTGATGCATGGCGTCGACACCGAGCGCTACGCGCCGCCGGCTGACCGCGCGGCGGCGTTTGCGGAAAGCGGCCTGCCTGGGGGCTATGCGATCGGCTGCTTCGGCCGCGTGCGTGCGCAGAAGGGGAGCGACGTCTTTGTCGAGGCGATGTGCCGGCTGTTGCCGCGCTATCCGGATTTTTCCGCGGTGCTTGTCGGCGCCGTGGTGCCCGAGCAGCAGGGATTTGCGAGCGGGCTGAAGCAGCGGATCGAAGCGGCGGGGCTGACATCGCGGATCAGGATCACCGCGGAGGTGCCGATCGAGGAGGTCGAACGCTGGTACCAGAGATTGACCATCTATGCCTTCACTTCGCGCAACGAGGGCTTTGGGTTGACGCTGATCGAGGCGATGTCATCAGGCGCGGCGCTGGTGGCGGCGCGCGCGGGCGCGGCCGAATTCGTGGTGGAGGATGGCGTCACCGGCGTGCTGGTGCCGCCGGGAGACGTCGATGCGCTCTGTGCGGCGCTCGAGCCGTTGATGCGCGATCCGGCGGCTGCGGCGGCGATGGGGGAGCGGGCGCGGGCGCGCGTGGTGGAGAAATTCAGTCTCGACGCGGAGGCAAGCGGGATCGCCGCGGTCTATCGCGCGCTCGCCTGAGCCAGCACGCGCTCGGCGATATCGGCCACGTCGGAGGCCGGGATATCGCGCATGCAGCGGTGGTCGTTCATGGTGCAGACCGGGCGATGGCAGGGCTGGCACGGCACATGTGTCTTGGTCACCACGGTGGCCGCCAGACCGTTGAGCGGCGCCCAATGATAGGGGCTGGTGGGGCCGAAAATGCCCATGGTTGGCGTGCCGAGCGCGGCCGCGACGTGCATCAGGCCGGAATCGTTGGAGATCGCGACGCTCGCTGCGGCCATCGCCAGGATACCATTGCGCAGATCGGTGCCGGTCAGGTCGCGGACACCGGCGCCGCCGGCGGCGACGATCTCCGTGGCCAGCGCCTTCTCGCCGGGGCCGCCGACCACCCAGACGTCGAAACCGTGCGCCGCGAGCAGCCGTGCGGCCTCGCCGTAATAGGTCCAGCGTTTACCCGAGCCGACCGAGCCGGGCGCCAGCGCGATCGCGGGACCGCGCCCCAGACCGTTGGCTTGCCGCCAGCGCTCGGTTTCCTCGGCGGGAACCCTGAGTTGCGGCACCGGCCATTCGGACGGGAATTTCGCACCCACGGGCAAAGCGAGCGCCGACATCTGGTCGACCATGCGATCCAGCTTCTTCTCGCCCCAGCGCATCCGATTGATGAGGCCGAACCGCGCCTCGCCGAAAAAGCCGACCCGCTCCGGGATGCCGGCCAGCGTCGGCGCGATCGCCGATTTCCAGGTGCGGAGCATGACCAGGGCGGTTTGGTAGCCGCGGGCGCGAAATTCCCTTGCCAAGCCGAACTGTTTTGCCACCGCCAGGCGGCCGCGCGGCAAATCCCAGACGATCTTGCCGCGGACATCAGGCATGTAGTCGACCAGCGGCGCGCAGAGCGAGGTCGTGAGCATGTCGACGGGGCGATTCGGCCAGCGCTGTTTCAGTACCCGCACCACGGTATGGCCGCGCACGAAATCGCCGATCCACATATAGGGGATGATCAGGATCGGGCGGGTATCGCCGGCGTCCTCGACCTCAATGCCTTCTATTGAATCAATATTCATATCTTCTGTGCGGGAACCGGGCGCTTTTGCGGCCTCGTCGGTAGCCCCTCTCCCTCCGGAGGTAAAGTGAGATGGAATTCTTCCACCGGGCAAGTTGCCTGCACCACCGGACTGGGGCAAAGCTGGCGCCGCACAAATCAGGGCAGGGATCGGCATGTTGCTGGTGACCGGCGGGGCCGGTTTTATCGGGTCGAATGTCGTGGCCGCGTTGAATGACGCCGGCCGCATGGACGTTGTCGTGTGCGACGTGCTCGGCCATGACGGCAAGTGGCGCAACCTGGCAAAACGCCAGCTTGCCGATTTCGTGCCGCCCACGGAGCTTTCGGCGTGGCTGTCGGGGCGGCAGCTCGATGCGGTGATCCATCTCGGCGCGATCTCCGAGACCACGGCGACCGACGGCGATCTCGTGATCGAGACCAATTTCCGCCTGTCGCTCCGGCTGCTCGACTGGTGCACGGCGAATGCGACGCCGCTGATCTATGCGTCCTCGGCTGCGACCTATGGTGACGGCGAAGCAGGATTTCGCGACGAGCAGACGGTCGAAGCGCTGAAGAAGCTGCGGCCGATGAATCTCTACGGCTGGAGCAAGCATCTGTTCGATCTCACTGTGGCCGAGCGCGCCGCGCGCGGCGAAAAGCTGCCGCCGCAATGGGCGGGCCTGAAATTCTTCAACGTGTTCGGGCCGAACGAATATCACAAGGGCACCATGATGAGCGTGCTGGCGCGGCGCTTCGACGACATCAAGGCAGGCCGGGTGGTGCAATTGTTCAAGTCGCATCGCGATGGCATCGTCGATGGCGACCAGCGGCGCGACTTCATCTATGTCGACGATACCGTGCGGGTGATGATGTGGCTGCTCGCCACGCCTTCGGTCAGCGGACTGTTCAATGTCGGAACCGGCACCGCGCGCAGTTTTAAGGACCTGATGCTGTCGGCCTATGCCGCGCTCGGGCGGCCGCCGAACATCGAGTATGTCGATATGCCCGAACAGATCAGGGGCAGCTATCAATATTTCACGCAAGCCGATGTCGATCGCCTGCAGCGTGCGGGCTATAACGGCGGTTTCACGCGGCTCGAGGACGCCGTCGATGCTTACGTGAACGGCTTCCTCGATCGTCCCGACCGCTATCGCTGACGGGCCAAGGAACGGGCCAAGGAAACAGATGTTCGATTTCGAAACCCTGTCGCAGGCGCTTTCCCGTCAGACCGTGCTTTGCATCGGTGACCTGATGCTGGACGAATTCGTCTATGGCGAGGTGTCGCGAATTTCGCCGGAGGCGCCGGCGCCGGTGATCGCGGTCCAGCGCAGCGAGACCAATGTCGGCGGCGCCGGTAACGTCGCGCGCAATATCGCTTCGCTCGGCGGCCGCTGCATTTTTGTCGGCCTCGTCGGCGAGGACGAAACGGGCGCGAGACTGAAGGCGGCGCTGGCGGCGGAGAGCGGCATCGAAAGCCGGCTGGTGTGCGACAGCGCGCGCCCGACGACGCGGAAGGTGCGCTTCGTCTCCGAGCATTTTTCCACCCACATGCTGCGCGCGGACTGGGAGCAGGCGCAGCCGGCGGCAGGCGAGATCGAGCAGCAACTGATCGACACGATCATTCCGGAACTTGCCCGCGCCGACATCGTGCTGCTGTCGGACTATGCCAAGGGCGTGCTGACCGCGCGCGTGATCCGCAACACCATCGACGCTGCGCGCAAGCTTGGCAAGCGCGTGATCGTCGATCCCAAAAGCCTCAATCTCGCGATCTATCGCGGCGCGACGCTGCTCACCCCCAACCGCAAGGAATTCGCCGAGGCGACCCGGAGCCGCGCCGATACGCCCGATGCGATCGCCGAAGCAGCGGAGGATGCGATGCGGCTCGCCGATTGCGAGGCGATGCTGGTGACACAGGGCGAGCACGGCATGACGCTGGTGGTGCGTGCCGGCGAAACCGTGCACGTGCCGGCGTTGCCGGTGAAGGTCCGCGATGTCTCCGGCGCCGGCGACACGGTTGCGGCTGCGCTCGCGCTGTCGCTCGCTGCCAACGCCGATTGGGAGACCGCGTTGCGGGTGGCGAGCGCGGCGGCCGCGGTCGCCGTCGGCAAGACCGGCACCGCGACGGTGACGCCGGCCGAGCTCAGGCGCAAGATCCTGCCGCATGCCTCGCTTGCGGCGGAAGAGAAGATCGTCGCGGCCGGCGGCGATCTTGGCGCCCAGCTCAGCGAATGGCGCCGGCAGGGCCTGCGCGTCGGCTTCACCAATGGCTGCTTCGACATCCTGCATCCCGGCCACGTCAAGGTGTTGACGGCGGCGCGCGGCGCCTGCGACCGGCTGATCGTCGGCCTCAACAGCGACGCCTCCGTCAGGCGGCTGAAAGGGCAGGGACGCCCGGTGCAGGACGAGCGCGCACGTGCCGAAGTGCTGGCGGCGCTGGAGGCGGTCGATCTCGTCGCCATTTTCGAGGAGGACACGCCGATCAACCTGATCACGGCGATCAAGCCGAGCGTCCTGGTCAAGGGCGGCGACTATACCCGCGCGCAGGTGGTCGGCCACGAGATCGTCGAAGCCCATGGCGGCGAGGTGCTGCTGGTCGACATCCTGCCCGGCTTCAGCACGACCTCGCTGGTCGCCCGCGCCCGCGGAGGCAAGGCGTGAGCACGGCGGCGGGCTTTTCTCCCGCAGCCGCCGCGCTGCCGGCCTGGCGCAACCCAGCCGCCTGGACCAAAGCGGCCGACATCGTCGCCGTGCTGCTCGCGCTGTCGCTGCCCTGGTCGACCTCGCTGGTCGGCATCTTCGGCGCAGTGTTCGTGATCGTGGTCGCGCCGACGCTCGATCTGAAGTCTTTCGTGCAATCGCTGAAGCGGCCGATCGTCGCGCTGCCGATCGCACTGTTCCTGCTTGCGGTCGTCGGCATGCTGTGGTCGGACGCGCCCTGGGGCGCGCGCACCTATGCCCTGAGCCCGACGGCCAAGCTCCTGGTGCTGCCGTTCCTGCTCTACCATTTCGAGCGCTCGACCCGCGGGATGTGGGTGTTCACCGCGTTCCTGATCTCCTGCACGCTCTTGGTGGTGATGTCCTGGCTGGTGTTCCTGCAGCCCAGCCTGTCGCTGAAACCGCCTATTGACGCCGAGCGCGGCATCTTCGTGAAGAACTATATCGACCAGAGCCAGGAGTTCACGCTGTGTGCGGTGGCGCTGGCCTATCCCATTATCACCCTCCTGCGCGCGAAGAGATTCGCGCTGGCCGGCCTGCTGGTCGCGATCGCCTTGAGCTTTTTCGTCAACATGGCCTTTGTGATCGTCTCGCGGACGGCGCTGGTCACGGTGCCCGTGATGCTTGCGGTGTTCGCCTTCCTGCATCTGAGATGGCGCAGCATCCTGATCATTGCTGCAGCGGTGGCGGTGCTGGCGGCGGTCGCCTGGCAGACCTCGCCGCAACTGCACTCGACAGCGGAGAGCTTCAGCAAGGACTATCGGGAATACAAGGAGCAGAACCGAGCGACCTCGATCGGGCTCCGGCTCGAATACTGGCGCAAATCGCTGGGCTTCATCGCCGACGCGCCTTTGATCGGCCACGGCACCGGCTCCATCCGCGGGCTGTTCGCGCAGGTCGCGACCGAGGTGTCCGCCGAGGAGCTCAAGGCGACCAGCGACGTGGTTGGCAATCCGCACAACCAGACATTGAATGTCGCCGTGCAATGGGGCATTGTTGGCGTCGTCATCCTCTATGCCATTTGGTTCTGGCATTTAAGACTGTTTCGGGGCGAGGGACTGGTCAATTGGATCGGGCTCTTGGTGGTCGTGCAGAATATCTTTACCTCGTTGTTCAACTCGCACATCTTCGATTTCCACGAGGGCTGGATGTACGTACTCGGCGTCGGCGTCGCCGGCGGCATGGTGCTGAAGGCGAAATCGGACGGCGCGGCCGTAAAACCGCCGACTTCGGTCACGCCATGATCTCTGGCCTGCGCGCTGCATATGGGCTATCAGCAGCCCCGAACGCTGTTGCAAACCTCTTGGTCCTTGGCCCATCCGTCACATGACGCGCTTCTCTCAACTCACGACACGCAACTTCCTGATCGTGATGCATGACGCGGTCGCGACCGCATTCGCGCTCCTGGCCGCATTCTATCTGCGCTTCGAGGGCGATCTGCTCACGGATCGCCTGCCGTTGCTGCTGCGCATCCTGCCCTGGTTTGTCGTCTTCAGCGTGATCATCTGTTACGTCTTCAATCTCACCACCTCGAAATGGCGTTTCATCTCGCTGCCGGACGCCCTCAACATCCTGCGCGCCTCGGCAGTCCTGACGCTGGCACTGGTCGTTCTCGACTACGTCTTCTTCTTCATCGCGCCGAGTTTCCACGGAACCGTGTTTTTCGGCCGCATCACCATCGTCCTCTATTTCTTCCTCCAGGTGTTCTCGCTGGGCGCGCTTCGCTTCGCCTACCGCTATTTTCGCTACTCGCGCACGCGCCACCATGCCCGCACCGATGACGCGGCGCCGACGCTCCTGGTCGGGCGTGCGGCGGATGCCGAGATCGTGCTGCGCGGGATCGAGAACGGCGCCATCAAGCGGATCTGGCCGGTCGGCGTGCTGTCGCCGTCGAATTCCGACCTCGGCCAGCAGATCCGCAACATCCCGGTGCTCGGTGGCGTCGACGATGTCGAAACCGTGATCCGCGAGTTCCAAAGCCGCGAGAAGCCGATCAAGCGGGTGGTGATGACGCCGTCGGCGTTCGAGCCCGACGCGCATCCGGAATCGGTGCTGATGCGGGCAAAGCGGATGGGCCTGATGGTCAGCCGCCTGCCATCGCTCGAGGGCGGCGATGCGCCGCGGCTGACCAATGTCGCGGTCGAAGACCTGCTGCTGCGTCCGACCGCGACGATCGACTATGCCCGCCTGGAAGGGTTGGTGAAAGGCAAGAGCGTCATCGTCACCGGCGGCGGCGGCTCGATCGGCGCCGAAATCTGCGATCGCGTGGCGACGTTCGGTGCCGCCCGCCTGCTGGTCATCGAGCATTCGGAGCCGGCCCTGTATGCGGTCACCGAGGCGCTCGCGGCGCGCGGGGCCGAGGCGGCGGTGGAAGGCCGCATCGCCGACATTCGCGATCGCGAGCGCATCCTGCGGCTGATGCGTGAATTCAAGCCCGACATCGTGTTCCATGCCGCGGCGCTGAAACACGTGCCGATTCTCGAGCGCGACTGGAGCGAGGGCGTCAAGACCAACATCTTCGGATCGGTGAACGTTGCGGACGCCGCACGCGAAGCCGGCGCCAAGGCGATGGTGATGATCTCCACCGACAAGGCAATCGAGCCGGTCTCGATGCTGGGCCTGACCAAGCGCTTTGCCGAAATGTATTGCCAGGCGCTCGATCACGATCTTGCCGCGCAGTTCGGCGACAAGCCGCATATGCGCCTGATCTCGGTCCGGTTCGGCAATGTGCTGGCGTCGAACGGGTCGGTGGTGCCCAAATTCAAGGCGCAGATCGAGGCGGGCGGCCCGGTTACCGTCACGCATCCCGACATGGTGCGTTATTTCATGACCATCCGCGAAGCATGCGATCTCGTGTTGACTGCGGCCACGCATGCGCTGGCGCTGGCGCGACCCGACGTCTCCGTCTACGTTCTCGAAATGGGCCAGCCGGTCAAGATCGTCGAGCTTGCCGAGCGGATGATACGTCTGTCGGGCCTGCAGCCCGGCATCGACGTCGATATCGTCTTCAGTGGGATACGGCCGGGGGAGAGGCTGAACGAGATCCTGTTCGCGAGTGAGGAGCCGACGGTCGAGATCGGGATTGCCGGAATCATGGCAGCCAGGCCGAACGAGCCGCCGATGGCGACCTTGCGCAAATGGCTCGCTGCGCTGGAAGAGGCGATCGCCAGAGACGATCGCACCACGATCCGCGGCGTGCTGAAGGATGCCGTGCCTGAATTCGGATCGAACGCCGCGTGATCCGCCCCTGATCCGCGAGACCACCGATGCAGAAGCCCGGAAAAGTCATCGTCGTCAGTCAGCACTATCCGCCGGACCAGAGCACGACCGCCGCGATCATGGCTGCGATAGCGAACCGCCTTGCGAAGGAGGTGGACGTGCTGGTGCTGTCGGGATGGCCGCGCTCTGCGTCGAAATCGGCAGCCGATCGGCCGGCGGTCGAGGAGATCAAGAACCGGATGCCGGACAAGGCCGCGCTCCTCAAGCGCGCCACCGCCGAGCTGCTGTTCACCGCGCGCACCTTCTTCGCCCTTCTCAGGCGGCTTGAGCCCGGCGACGTCGCGCTGACGGTGACGGCCCCTTTTGTGCTGCCTTACGCCGTCGCCGCCGCGGCCAGATTGAAGCGCGCCCGGTCGATCCTGATCATGCACGATCTGTTTCCGGAGGTGCTCGTCCTGAGCGGCCTGTTGAAGCCGGGCTCGATCGTCACCAGAGCGATGCGCGCCATGAATGGGCTGATGTTCCGCGCGTTGACCACCGTTGTCATCATCGGCCGCGACAGCGAGAAGTTGCTGTTGAGCTATCGCGGCATGACGCGGGACAAGATCGAATTCATTCCGAACTGGACCACCATCGACCCCGCGGTTCGCCCGGTTGCGGCCGACAATGCCTTCCGTCGCGGGCTTGGCGGCCGTTTTATCGTCGGCCTTTCCGGCAATCTCGGCTTCACCCACGATCCTGTGATCGTGTTCGAGGCGGCGCGCCGGCTGAAGGATGATCCCGGCATTCATTTCCTGCTCTCGGGCTGGGGGATGGGCTTCGACGAACTGAGATCGATGCAGTCCGAGGCGAAGCTTGCCAATATCACGCTGGTGGACCGCGTTGCGGATGAAGAGCTGCAGGATTTCCTGTCGGCGGCGGACCTCTGGCTCATTCCTTATCGAAAGGATGTCGCCGGCGTCTCGGTGCCGAGCCGGTTCTACAATCTGCTTGCGGTGGGCCGGCCGGTCATCCTCATATCCGAGCCGGATGCCGAAGCCGCGCTGACGGTAGCGGAGCACGATCTCGGGTGGGTTGTGACGCCGGGCATTCCGGCGCAACTGGCCGAGGCGATTCGCGCAGCATCGCGAACTCCCGATCCGACGCTGCCGGAGCGGGCTGTCGCGGTGGCGAGGAGCTATAGTCCCGAACGTGCCTTGACAGGATATGCAGCCCTCATTCAGAGACTGATTGGATCGGAAGAGCGGTATCGGGAGTTACGGTCGTGACTAAAGACCAGCCCGTGGTGTTGGTGACGGGAGCGAGCGGGTTCGTCGGCCGGCATATGTCGCCGGTGCTGGGGCGCAACGGTTGGGTGGTGCGACGCGCCGTCCGCAGCCCGACAGGCAGCGCCGACGAGGTGACGATCGATTCGATCGGCCCCGTCACCGACTGGCGGGCTGCGCTCGAGGGCGTCGATGCGGTCGTGCATCTGGCGGCGCGCGTGCATCACAGGCGGGAGGAACACACCGTCGAGCTTTATCGCATCGTCAATCTTGAAGGCACGTTGCATCTGGCCCGTTGCGCGGCCGAGGCCGGTGTCCGCCACTTTATCTTCGTCAGCACCGTGCTGGTGCACGGCCGAAGCACTGACGGTCGCGCGCCATTCAGCGAGAACGACGTCCTGACCCCGCGCGGCCTCTATGGAATGTCGAAAGCGGCGGCCGAAGCAGGATTGAGACATTTGGCGCAGGGGAGCCAGATGACGGTCACGATCATTCGGCCGCCATTGATCTACGGGTTCGGCGCCAAAGGTAATCTCGCGTTGCTCGAAAAGGCGATCGGTCTCGGCGTCCCGCTCCCGTTTGCGAACGTGCGCAACCGTCGTGCGTTCGTCTCGGTGGAGAATCTGACATCATTCGTGCTGCATCGGCTTTCTCATCCGGATGGCCAGTTCAACATTTTCCTTGTCGCGGATGACGAGCAGGTGTCGACGCCCGAATTCATCGAGCTCCTCGCCGCCGCAGCAGGCAAACCGGCGCGCCTGTTTTCCATGCCGCGGCCGGTGTTGAGTTCATTGTTCAGCATTACCGGCCGCAACGAGGCCAATGAGAGCCTGTTCGGCTCGCTCGAACTCGACCTGTCCAAGGTCGCGTCCACCGGCTGGCGGCCGCTCATCGGCCTCAATGAGGGCTTGAAGCGCGCCTTGCGCGGTTTCGACCACCTGATCGATTAACCGGCGTTTCTGCGCGAAAATCTATAGAGCTGCCACGCCACCGCGCTCGCGCCTGCGAGCAGCAGAACGAGGCTCGCCGCGGCCGAATCCAATTGGATCGACAACATCGCGAGCAGCGCGAGCGCGACATTGAGCGCGAAGACTTCGCCGACGATGCGCGACACGGAAAATCCGTTGTCCGTCGCGCGTTGGTAAAAGTGCGAGCGGTGCGCCGCCCAGAATGGCTCTCTGTTGATCAGCCGGCGCAGCAGCGTGATCGTGGCATCAGCCAGGTAATAAAGCGGCAGCAGCAACGCCGCGGTGACCTGCTGGTGATAGGCGAGCTGCAGCAGGCACCAGCCGAGCAGGAGTCCGATCGGCAGGCTGCCGACGTCACCGAGGAAGATCTTTGCCACCGGACGATTGAAGGGAGAGAAGCCGAGCAGCGCGCCGCACAGCGCCGCTGCCACCAGCGCGGTCGAAGGCGGAATCTGCGCCCAAAAGCCGAGCAGTGCGACTGCCGCCGTGATCGGCACTGCTTCGGCCGCCGTCATCAGGTCGAGCCCGTCCATGAAGTTGACGAGGTTCACGAACCATAGGCCCGCGATCAGCAGCAAGCCGCGCTCGATCCAGAACGGGACGGCCGGTACGATCCTGAGATCGCCGGGCGCGGCGAACACGATCACAGCCACCGCCAATCCCTGCAGCAACAGGCGCGGCAGCACGGGCACGGGCTTGATGTCATCGGCAAAGCCGACGGCGGCGATGAACAAGGTCGCACCGAAGACCGCGAGGGGGATCTGGAGGGTACCGCTGCCGCTCAATGCGACGAGCGTGCCCGCCGCAACCAGCGTCGCCGCGATCACAGCGATCCCCGCGCCCTGCGGCGTCGGGATCCGATGGGATGAGCGCGCATTCGGCTTGGCGAGCGCCACGCGCAACAGCATCGGCCGCAGCAGCCAAATGAGGAACGCCGACAATAACGCAGCAAGCGCCGCGGCGACGAGCGAAAGCGCGATATCAGCGTTGGTCATTCGATTGGCGAGAGCGATTGCTCGGGGACCTCGATCGGCTTGTCCCCTTGTGCTTTCTTTTCCGCGCTGAGAATCCACACCAGCCCGCCAAATGCGCCGACGATGAACGACACGGCGCCGAACAGCAGCGAAACGTTGACGCCCTCGTTGGCCGCCAGCCCGGCGTAGCCGAAGGCGAGACCCATGCTCGCCTCGCGCACGCCCCAGCCGGCAATCGAAATCGGCAGCATGGTGATCAACATCACCGGCGGCACCAGTTGAAAAATCTGGCTGAACAGCAGCGGCGCGGAAATGGACTGCGCCACGCACCAGACGATGACGACGGCCAGGACGTGGACCAGCAGGGAGAGCACCGCGACCTTCGGCCCACGATCCCGGCTGAACAGCACCTTGTTTGCGATGACGGCGCAGGCGTGGATGTGGTGCGTCGCCCACCACCGCTTCAGCCACGGCCACTTCAATGCGCCGAGCAGCAGAAAGCCGCCGCCGGCCGCAAGCGCCGCAAAATCGATCACGAGCAGCGCCGACCGTCCCTGTGGATCGTTGATCAAGCGATAGCTCCACGGCAGGCTCGCAACGATCAGCACGGCCAGCGCGATCAGGCCGATGGCGCGGTCGACGAAGATCGAATAGGTCGCCGCGCGCCAGCCGGCGCCGGAGCGTGCGACCAGCCACAGCCGCACCGCATCGCCGCCGATCGACGATGGCAAGGTCTGATTGAAGAAGGTCCCGATCACGTTGAAGCGCATCGCCTGCCGGGTTTCGAGTGGCGCGCCGCATTCGGCGCTGATCTCGCGCCACCGCAATACGCCGAGGAAGATCTGCAGGAAGGTCACCGCGACCGCGAGAGCGATCCAGCCCAGGCTTTCGACGCGGATGCGCGCAGCGAGGTCATACAGGTTGACCTTGCGGAGCGAGAGGTAAAGCAACGCAGCCGAGATCAATATCTTGATGGTCGAAAGCAGTATCCGGCGCATCTCGTCAGCGCTTGCCAGGTTCGAGAAAGACGTCAAAAACGGCGCAAATCGGCGCCGTGCGCCGAATTTGGTCGCCTTGGTATGGGTTTAGGACCGATCTTGCAATAGCCGTTCGATCGCTCTTGCGGCATCCTCTAACCGGCGGGTAAAGAGGGCCTGAACGGGGACTGCCGGGTTGCCCGGGTATTTGGCTTGCATGCTCATAAAGGTTTACGCTGCCCACAAAAATTCATCTGAAGGGACTAGCCGGTGTGGTAGCGCTTGCGGGTGGAAAACCCGCCCGCCAAGGGCTGTCATCTACTGCTGGTCGCTTCCGTGCCCCCGGGCATTTCGCCGATGTCGACAATGTGAAGGGGATAGGGACATCGGTTCCGGAGGAACGATGAGGACGTTAACTATCGTCGGGCAACGCGATCATTACAGAATTCGAGGTTAGGATGGACCGAATTATTCCACTGATCATGTGCGGCGGGGCGGGCACGAGGCTGTGGCCGGCGTCGCGCGAGGTCCATCCGAAGCAGTTCCTGCCGTTGTTCGGGACGCGCTCGACCTTCCAGGAGACGCTGCTCAGGGTGTCGGATCCGGCGCTGTTCGAGCGGCCGATCGTGATCACCAACAACGCCTATCGGTTCATGGTACTGGAGCAACTGGCCGGCATCGGGCGCGAGGCGGACGTGCTGCTCGAGCCGGCGCGGCGCGACTCGGGGCCGGCGATCGCGGCCGGCGCCGCCTTTGCGCAAGCGCGCGACAGGGACGCGACCGTGCTGGCGCTCGCCGCCGATCACGTGGTTGAAGACACCGAGGCCTTCGTCGCCGCCTGTCGCGAGGGGCTGATTGCCGCGAAAGCAGGCCGCATCGTCACCTTTGGCGTCAATCCCGAGCGCCCGGCCACCGAATACGGCTATATCAGCCCCGGTGATGGCATTTCGGGGCAGGTGCGCGCGGTCGCAAAATTCGTCGAGAAGCCGGATGCGGCAACCGCGGCCGACTACATCACGTCGGGCTATCTCTGGAACAGCGGCAACTTCATGTTCCGCGCCGACGTCCTGCTCGACGAGTACCGCAATTTCGATGCCGCGAGCGTGCAGGCGGTGACCGAGGCGGTGACGAAGACCGAGCGCGATCTCGGCTTCGTCAAGCTCGATGCGGATGCGTTCGGATCGGCGAGAGCGATCTCGATCGATTATGCGGTGATGGAAAAGACCGCGCGCGCGGCGGTGGTGCCGGTGTCCTGCGGCTGGTCGGATGTCGGCTCCTGGCACGCGGTGTGGGAATTGTCTGATAAAGACGGGCAAGGCAATGCCGCGCGCGGCGCTGCGGTCTTCGAGGACTCCCGCAACAGCAGCGTCTGGACCGACCGCGCGCTGGTCGCGCTCGAGGGCGTCGACGACCTCGTGGTGGTCGCGACGCAGGACGCCATCCTGGTGTCGCGGCAGAAGGACGCCAACGGCCTGAAGCGCCTGGTGGCGAAACTGAAGACGGTGGCGCCGGAGGTCACCGAGAACCACATCAAGGTGCATCGGCCCTGGGGCTCGTACCAGTCAGTCGACAATGGCGAACGCCACCAGGTCAAGCGCATCATCGTCAAGCCGGGCGAGCGGCTGTCGCTGCAGAAGCACCATCACCGTTCCGAGCACTGGATCGTGGTCCGTGGCGCCGCGCGCGTCACCGTCAACGAAACGGTGAAGATCGTGCACGAGAACGAGTCGATCTACATCCCGATCGGCGCGGTCCACCGGCTGGAGAACCCCGGCAAGATCCTGCTGGAATTGATCGAAGTGCAGACCGGCAGCTATCTCGGCGAGGACGACATCATCCGTATCGAGGACGATTATCAGCGCACCTGATGGTTGCGCCGTGCATCGATTTCGTCCCAGATGGCCGGCGAGACCGTGTAATCTTTTGAATCAAAACGTGTCCGGATTTGCGCGTTGGCATTCGCCACATTTGTGACGGCATGCTATAGCGTGTGCGTGACGATGCTTCGGGGAAAGAAAGCACGTCAGGACAAGGGGATAGGGCTGCGGCCTGATTCGGTGAATCAGGCTGGTCCGGGGAAGAACGCGCAGCCGATGGGCGCCACCAAAAGTCTGTTGGGGTAACCACATGAGTTCCAAAGGGTCGGGGTTGGCCGCAAAAGCCGGGATCAGGCGTGCCTTGCGCGTCGGGGTGATCGGTGCGGGGGTCATGGGCAGCAACCATGCACGCGTGCTGGCGGGATTGCCCGAGGTCACGCTGGTTGGGATCGTCGATCCCCTGGCTGAACATCGCGCACGCGCCGTTGCGCTGGTCGGCTGCCGGGCGTTTGCGACGCTCGATGAACTGCTCGCCGAAGGCGTCGATGCCGTGACGATCGCGGCGCCGACCCATCTGCATCACGAGATCGCGCTCACCTGTATCGCGCAGAACGTCCATATCCTGGTCGAGAAGCCCGTCGCCTCCACGGTCGAGGAGGGCAACGACATCGTCACCGCCGCGCGGGAGGCCGGCGTGACGCTGATGGTCGGCCACGTCGAACGCTTCAACCCGGCGGTGGCCGCGATCAAGCAGGCGATATCGGGCGAAGACATCCTCTCGATCGGCATCACCCGCGTCGGTCCGTTTCCTCCGCGCATGTCCAATGTCGGCGTCGTCATCGATCTGGCCGTGCACGACATCGATCTGATCCGCTGGTTCACCGAGTCTGAAATCGTCGACGTGCAGCCGCAGCTCTCGAGCGCCGTGGCCGAGCGCGAGGACATCGCGCTGTTGCAATTCCGTACCGCCTCCGGCGTGCTCGCGCATATCAACACCAACTGGCTGACGCCGTTCAAGGCGCGCAGCGTCACGGTCGCAACGCGCGGCAAATATGTGATGGGCGATCTCCTGACCCGGCAGGTCACCGAGTGCTTCGGCTTCAAGCCCGACGGCAGCTATTCGATGCGGCATTTGCCGGTTGGCCACGACGAACCGTTGCGCGCCGAATTGATTGCGTTCCTCGACGCGGTGAGGAGCGGCAAGGAGCCGGCGGTATCCGGCAACGAGGGCGTCGCGAGCCTCGAGATCGCGATCAAATGTCTGGAAGCGCCGGCCACGCCCGCCGCGACCATCGCTCGCAAGGCCCCGCGCCGCGTCGCCGGCTGACAGTCTTACTCACGCGTCCCGCAAGGTCCCATGAACCAGCATATGCGCCCAGAACCTATTCCCTTCATCGACCTTGCCGCGCAGCGCCGCCGGCTTGGCACCTCCGTCGATGAGGCGGTCTCCCGCGTGCTCTCCCATTGCCAGTTCATCAATGGGCCAGAAGTGTCGGCGCTGGAGGCCGAACTCGCAAAGTTCTCGGGCGCAAAACATGTGGTGGCCTGCGCCAGCGGCACCGACGCGCTCCTGATGGTGCTGATGGCCAAGAAGGTCGGCCCGGGCGATGCGGTGCTGTGCCCGTCCTTCACGTTCTGCGCGACCGGCGAATCGGTGGCGCTGACTGGTGCTACGCCGGTTTTCGTCGACGTCGATGAGGCGACGTTCAACATGGATGCCGCCTCGCTGAAGCGAGGCATTGCGACCGCGAAGGCGCGAGGCCTCAAGCCCGTCGGCGTCATTCCGGTCGACCTGTTCGGGCAGAGCGCCGATCATGATGCGATCGCCGCGGTCGCCAAGGCCGAGGGCCTGTTCGTGCTCGATGACGCGGCCCAGGGCTTTGGCGCCAGCTACAAGGGGCGGCGGATCGGCACCTTTGGCCTGGCGACTACGACCAGCTTCTTCCCGGCAAAGCCCCTCGGCTGCTTCGGCGATGGCGGCGCGATCTTCACAGACGATGAGGAGCTTGCGCAAACGCTGCGCAGCATCCGCGTGCACGGCCAGGGCTCCGACAAATACGACAACGTGCGCCTCGGCCTGACCGGCCGGCTCGACACCATGCAGGCGGCCGTGCTGCTCGAGAAGCTCAAGATATTCGAGGACGAGATCGCCGCGCGCAATGAGGTTGCGGAGCGCTATGCGCGCGGGCTCGGCAATGTCGTGACCGTGCCGCGTCTCGCCGCCGGCTGCAGCTCGATCTGGGCGTGCTACACCATCCGCCTGCCCGAGGGCACCGACCGTGACGGCTTTGCCGCCGCGCTGAAGGCGCAGGGCGTTCCGACCGCGATCTATTATACGAAATCGATGCATCAGCAGACCGCCTACCGCGACTTCCCGGTGGCGGAGGGCGGCCTGCCGGTCAGCGAACGGCTTTCGAACGACGTCGTCAGCCTGCCGATTCACGCCTATCTCGACGAGGCGACGCAGGGGCGAATCATCGAGGCTGTGCGCGGCGCGCTTTCGTCCTGATTTCGCCGTTTTGCGGCGCCGGTCCTTGGGCTAGAACCGGCGCATGCTTGGACGCATCTTCACGGTCGGCGGCTACACCCTGCTTTCGCGGCTGACGGGCCTTGCGCGCGACATCATGCTCGCCGCGATCCTCGGCGCGGGACCGATTGCCGACGCCTTCCTGGTGGCCTGGCGCCTGCCGAACAATTTTCGTGCGATCTTCGCCGAGGGCGCGTTCAACACCGCGTTCGTCCCGGCTTACGCCCATGTCCGCGGCAAGGGCGGCGACACGTCCGCGCGCCTGTTCGCCGACCGCATCTTTACGCTTCTGTTCCTGTCGCAGCTCATCCTGCTGGCGCTGGCCTGGGCCTTCATGCCGCAGGCGCTGCGCGTTCTGGCCCCCGGCTTCACCGATGACGCCGAGCAGCGACAGCTTGCGATCGAGCTGACGCGCATCACCTTTCCGTATCTGCTGCTGATCACGATGGTGACGCTCTATGGCGGCATGCTCAACGTGATGCAGCGCTTTGCCAGCGCCGCCGGGGCGTCGATCCTCCTCAATCTGTCGATGATGGCGACGCTGGCGCTCGCGGCCTTCTTCCCGAGTGCAGGTCACGCTGCAGCCTGGGGCGTGCTGATCTCCGGCTTCCTGCAATATTTCCTGCTCGCGGGCGATCTGGCGAGGCACGGCACGCTGCCGCGCTTTGCCATGCCGCGGCTCGACGAGGACGTCCGCGCCTTTTTCCGCGCGATCGGGCCGGCGACGCTGGGCTCGATGGGCACGCAGGTCGCCGTGTTCGCCGACACCATCATCGCGACGTTCCTCGCGGCCGGCGCGCTGTCGGCGCTCTATTACGCCGAGCGGCTTTATCAACTGCCGATCGGCGTGATCGGGATTGCCGTCGGCACCGTGCTGCTGCCGGAAATGTCGCGGCGGATCACCGCACAGGATGTGGCGGGGGCTGCGGGTGCGCAGCGCCGCGCGTTTGATTTCACCTTGCTTGCCACCGTGCCCTTTGTCGCGGCTTTCCTCACCGTGCCCGATATCATCGTGCGCGCGGCGTTTGCGCGCGGCGCCTTCACCAAAGCCGACGCCGCGGCGGCCGCCGCGACATTGGCGGCCTATTCGATCGGCCTGATCCCGTTCGTGATGATCCGCAGTGCGGTTGCGACGTTCTATGCACGCAAGGATACGGCAACGCCGGTGAAGGCGTCGCTGACCGGGTTGGGGGCCAATCTGCTGCTGAAGATCGGCCTGATGGCCCCGCTCGCCCAGATCGGGCTTGCGCTCGCCACCGCGGTCGGAGCCTGGATCAACCTGTTGCTGGTGCTCGGCTTTGCGGTGCGCGCCGGCTATCTTGAGCTCGATCGCCTGATGATGCTGACCTTTGCGAAGTTCGCCGTCTCCGGCCTCGTGCTCGCGGGGGCGCTTTGGTGGACCGAGCGATTCGCGGCCGTCTATTTCGCACAGATGCATGTGCTGCGTGACGAAACCATCCTTGCGCTCCTGATTGCAGTCGGCGCCTTCGTCTATGGATTTTCCATCCTGGTGCTGTTCGGGCGCGGATGGCTCTTCGCCCTGCGGCGCGGATAGTTTTCAAGTCAAATCAGCTTTTTGTTGCGGTGCTTCCAAGCACCGCAATTCGCGGTTTGCGCTTCTTTCCCAACCGCGCCAATATGGCGGGAAACACGCCAACATGGCGTGGACAACAACGACAATTGGAGTGACGATGGCAGCCCCCATCAAATTCGGCGTCGGCCAGAGTGTACGCCGCAAGGAAGACGACGCGCTCATTCGCGGCATGGGCCGCTACACCGACGACGTCGCGCCGCAGCCGGCGTTGCATTCGCTGGTGCTGCGCTCGCCGCATGCGCATGCGAAGTTCACCATCGATGTCACCAAGGCGCGCGGCCTGCCGGGCGTCAGCCTGATCCTGACTGCGGCCGAGGTCGGCGACCTCGGCGATCTGCCATGCCTGTTCAACCTGGAGACCGACCCGTTCACCGGTCCACCCTATCCGATCCTGGCCAAGGACGAAGTGCGCCATGTCGGCGACGCCGTCGCCTTCGTCGTCGCCGAGACGATCGACCAGGCGCGCGACGCGATCGAGGCGATCGACGTGCAGTGGACGCCGCTGCCGGCCGTGATCGGCGTCGTCAACGCCGTGAAGCCGGGCGCACCGCAGGTGTGGCCCGACAAGCCGGGCAACGTGCTGTTCGACGTCTCGATCGGCGACAAGAAGGCGACTGAGGAAGCCTTTGCCAAGGCGCATGCGGTCGCGGAAATCTCGATCGTCAATCCGCGCATCGTCACCAACTTCATGGAGACGCGTGCGGCGGTCGCCGAGTATGACGCCAAGAAGGATCATCTGACGCTGACGATCGGCAGCCAGGGCAGCCATCGCCTGCGCGACATCCTCTGCCAGAACATCCTGAAGATCCCGGTCGAGAACATGCGGGTGATCTGCCCCGATGTCGGCGGCGGCTTCGGCACCAAGCTGTTTCCCTACCGCGAATATGCGCTGATCGCGGTCGCCGCGCGGCAGTTGAAGAAGACCGTCAAATGGACGGCTGACCGTGCCGACCACTTCATGGGCGACTCGCAGGGGCGCGACAACGTCACGACCGCGCGAATGGCGCTCGCCGAGGACGGCAAGTTCCTAGGCATGGACGTCGACCTGATGGGCGACATGGGCGGCTATCTCTCGACCTTCGGCCCGTATATTCCGCATGGCGGCGCCGGCATGCTGCCGGGCCTCTATGACATCCAGGCTTTCCATTGCCGCGTCCGCACCGTGTTCACCAACACCGTGCCGGTCGATGCCTATCGCGGCGCCGGACGGCCGGAGGCGGCTTACGTCGTCGAACGCCTGGTTGATGCGACCGCGCGAAAACTCGACATGACGCCGGATGCGATCCGCCGCAAGAACTTCATTCCGCCGAAGGCGCTGCCCTACAAGACCGCGACCGGGAAGGTCTATGACTCCGGCGACTTCGCCGCGCATATGAAGCGCGCGATGGAGATCGCGGAGTGGAAGGAATTTCCCAAGCGCGCCAAGGCGGCGAAGAAGAACGGTCTGGTGCGCGGCATCGGGCTTGCAACCTATGTCGAGATCTGCGGCACAATGGGCGAGGAGACCGCGAATGTCGCGCTCGACCCCAATGGTGACGTCTCGATCCTGATCGGCACGCAATCGAGCGGGCAGGGCCACCAGACCGCCTATGCGCAGCTCGTTGCCGAACAGTTCGGCCTGCCGCCCGAGCGCGTCCACATCCTGCAGGGCGACACCGACAAGATCGCAACGGGTCTTGGCACCGGCGGCTCGGCTTCGATCCCGTCGGGCGGCGTCAGCGTGCAGCGCGCCACCGCCGCGCTCGGCGACAGACTGAAGGAGATCGCGGCGCAGGCGTTGGAAGCAAGCGCCGGCGACCTCGAGATATCAGACGGTGTGATCCGCATCGCCGGCACCGACCGCTCGATCAGCTTTGCCGATCTCGCCAAGCGTCCCGGCGTCGATCCGTCGAAGCTGAACGCCAGCGCGACCTTCGCCAGTGCCGACGGCACCTATCCGAACGGCACGCATCTGGCCGAAGTCGAGATCGATCCGGCGACCGGCATCATCAAGATCGTGAACTACGTCATCGTCGATGACTTCGGCGTGACACTGAACCCGCTGCTGCTCGCGGGTCAGGTTCACGGCGGCGCGATGCAGGGTATCGGGCAGGCGCTGATGGAGCAGGCGGTCTATAGCGCAACCGACGGCCAACTCGTCACCGGCACCTTCATGGACTATGCGGTGCCGCGCGCTTCCGACGGCCCGTCCTTCGTGTTCGAAACCCACAACGTGCCCTGTGCGACCAATCCGCTTGGCGTCAAGGGCGCGGGTGAGGCCGGCGCGATCGGCTCGTGTCCGGCAATCGTCAACGCGATCGTCGAAGGCCTGTGGCGCGAATACAAGATCGACCACATCGATATGCCCGCCACCCCCGAGCGGGTCTGGATCGCGATCCGCGAGGCGCAGCGACGCCATAATCTCTGATGACGATCTCGTAGCGCGGGAATAAATCCCCGCGCACGGGTTCTACTGGAGAAGCGGCGGTAGGGGCACGTCCGGCAAAAGCTTCACGAAAAGGAGAATTCGCCGATGAAGCGGATGGTTATGGTGGTGTGCGGCGTGCTGCTCGGTGCAAGCGCTGTCATGGCTCAGCAGGAGATCGCCGTTCAGCAGGATAACCTGATGCGGTCGCAGGCGAAGAGCATGTACACCGTGATCGGGAAAATGGTGAAGGGCGATATCCCGTACGACCAGAAGGCGGTCGATACGGCGCTCTCCGATCTCGAAACGAACGTCGCGAAGATCGCGACCGTCTTTGCCACCAACCCAAAGGAAGACGTGAAGGATGCCCACTACACGTCGTCGCCCAAGATCTGGCAGAACAAGGCCGATTTTGATTCCAAGATCCCGCCGGTCACGAAGGCGATCGCCGACTTCAAGGGCAAGGTCAAGAATCTCGATCAGTTGAAGGTGGCCTACACCGCCATCAACGATCGCTGCGGCGGGTGTCACGACACCTATCGTGTCAAATTGAAGTGACGGGAGGTTTCACCTCTCCCGCTTGCGGGGTAGTGTGCGGAAGGTTCTGCAAAAGCTGAGAGGCTGAAGCGGTCATGGTAAGTCCGGTGATTGCGAAGATCACCGCTCATAGAGGAGCTTGGATCCGCCATGACCGTGACGAAGATTAGGACGGACGTCTCTGCAGTCAAAGAGTTGTTGAGGTCGGACAAGGAGTTCCTGAAGCCGCTGATCCAGGGTGCGGTGCAGGAGATTCTCGAAGCCGAGATGAC